>NZ_JBMOWC010000083.1:0-14019 GCF_049310765.1 Bacillus sp. PSXD-155
TACAAATAATTGCAATTCATCTCATATGAAAATAGCGTATTTTTTATTTTAAGGAACTATCATTTTTTTATTAAAGCCTTCATTGTAAACCTCTTTATTTACAATACATTTACACTATCTTAACATTACTTACATTATTTATATGATATATTTATATAGAAGCTACTTAAGAAATTTCATATACATTTTATCTTTATGATCTCTAATCTAATCAATAAAAAGATCATGTTATATTTTTATAACAGGGGTGAATTACGATGACTGAAACTTTAAAAACACTTATAATGCTTGATGCTACTTACGTTGTTATTGCAATTATGACAGTACTAGTATTTGTATACTTGGAATTAAAATCTCAGTAATATATGCTGACGTAATCGACAGATTCAGCATTTAAATATAGTTAGAAGAAAGAGAGGAGAAAATTATTTCTCCTTTCTTTTGTATTTCTACAATTTCTTATTTTAATAAATCCAATGTATGTAAAAGTAATCCCTTGTCTCCTACTTCTCCATGACCAGGTACTACCGAATTTATATTTCCATATCGCTTCAGCACATTCTCAATCGATGTAGACCATTCATTTACATACGCATCCGCAACATTTCCTAAATCTTTAGCTTCCGCAGATTTTACTAAACAGCCTCCAGCTAAAATTTGATATTGTGGCAACCAAACAACAATATTATCTTCTGTATGTCCTTTCCCTGGATAGAACGTTTCTACTTTTGTATTGCCAAACTTCAAACTCGTAATTGTTTGTAAATCTCCAAGCGGCTCTTCATATCCACTGTTCTTTGCTAGTTCTGCGGTTAATGCTGTACTATGCGCTTTAATGCCTCTTTCTTTCAACGCTGTTATTCCGCCAATTCGATCAGCGTGCGCATGTGTAATAATGACATCTGTTACGCGCTTCTGAAATTTCTTTTCTACCATTTCTATTAGTTCCTTCGTTAATTTGTTATCCCAAGAAGAATCAACAAGTACTAGCCCTTTAGAAGTATTAAGAACTAGACCGTTCGAAGGAACTGCTTCTCCATTAAAATAACCTAACTCCGTATGAACCCATACATTCTTGTTTAACTGAGATATTGAAATGGTTCCCGTCTCATTTTTGATTACTATTTGCTCTACCTTTTGTGATGCTTGTACAGAAGAAATCGTGCTAACAAATTGAGTTGTTCCTAGTAAACTTACACATAATCCTACTTTTAACAACGTATTCTTTTTCATGTTATCAACCCTTTCTTTCAAGCTAAATAGTTATTACCTATATTAGACAATTCATCTCAAATGTTTGTTCCATCTTCATTTGCATACTTTTATGTAATTAACAAAAAAGCGTACACAATTTTGTACGCTTTAAAACTTAATCTTCCATTCCATAATTCTCAAACTCTTCCTCATTCCCATAAAATACATTCAAATCAATATACTTTTCTTTTCCATTATAACCGCTTAATCTCCCGCGGTTCGTGTATTGCCAAAACGTCCATTTTCTCTCATCAGATAAACTCGGTTTTGTAAGAACACTACGAATCCATATATTACATTTTGGATACGCATCCTTTATATATAAATCATACGCCTCTTGCGTTGCATACAATATTACTTTCTTATCGTAATGTTTTTCTAGCATTTCAATCATGACCGCCAACTCTTTCGTAACATCTTCACGCTTAGGCGGATTATCTTTTTTGTTAGCGTAAAACTCAACATCAATCACGGGTGGCAGTGCTTGTTTATATTTTGGAACAGTTCGTATAAATTGCTCTGCTTGTGTTTCACCCTTACTATCGAAACTAAAAAAATGATACGCTCCGATGCGCATATCTGTCTTATTCGCATTCCTCCAATTTTTCGAAAAGTACTCATCCACAAACGAACTTCCTTCAGTCGCCTTTATAAACGCAAACTTCATATTTTGCTTTTCCAACTCTCTCCAATCTATATCCCCTTGATACGATGCGACATCTACACCTTTTATTTCATACTTATCAGCACTTATTTGATTCGGAATGAATATGCCTTGAAAAACTAAGTAAACGACAACACTTATTACACTAATTAAAGTAAAGATTCCTCCTATAAAAAGCTTCTTTTTCATTCATATCACCCATCTTTACAAATTAAAATTCTACTTACCATTCACGCTTTTTATTAATTTTCATTTTTTCTTTAAACGCCTTCTCTAAATCAATATTTAATTTATTTGCTAAATCACATACATTCCAAATTACATCAAACATTTCTAAACCGATTTCTCTTTTCGCATCTTGTATTGTATCACGCTTTAATATGACTTCCGCTAATTCACCTAATTCCGCCATCGTATATATCGTACGCTCTTCAATTGTTGTATCTTGAAATCCTTTTTCTTTACTGAAATTTGATACATACCTCTGAAACTCCACAATATTCATACTTAATCTACCCTCATTACCAATACTCCATTTTTCTATTACACTTAAAACCAAAATTATATTTTGTTAAATTATAACATTCGGACTATAATTTATTTATAGCCCATTAACGGAGGTGTTTGCAATGACTCTCTTCGCTTCACCAACATTATTTATAGTAGCAATCATTTCATTTGCACTAGCTTATTTCATCGGAGTAAAGCAGTACACTTGGCTCTTATCAGGATTCAACGAACGCCGCGTGCCTGATAAAGTGAAACTATCAAAAATAGTAGGTCTTTATAATTTAATTGCTGGTGTCATTGCGACAATCGGTAGTGTCTTCACTACGCCTAATGTCACAATCGTTATTCCTATCACTCTAATTGGACACTTTATAATCGCGGCTTATGTAAATACACGCATGGTGCAGTGAAAAAGATCACCCAAATGGATGATCTTTTTTATAATTTATCAACATATTGCTTCGCTTCTAGTAAGGAAAAACCAAAAGCTTCTCTTACTCTCTTAACTGCTGTAATTTTTTTGCCTTCTTCTACAAGCTGGCGTAGTTCTTTATTAATTTCAGGTTCTCTTTCTATAATTCCCATTTCTTTCGTAATTAATTGTAATCTATCTTCAATTCTCTTTAAACGCGCATCATTTTTCTTTTCAATTGTAGTTAATTTTTCAGCGATATAAATGAAACCAACAGCTACTATCAGTATAACCATCCAGAATTCCATGAATGTTCCCCCTTACTAACTTTCATTTGCTTTATTCCACTAACTTATGTAAATTTTACCACAATACACATTTAATGTATAATATCACTATATCAAACTGTTAATAAAACCTATTATTTTAGGGGGACACTTTATGAAAAGATTTTTAAATACGTTACTTCAATTTGTAGTTCTTTCAATCGTGCTACATTTGTTATTTGATATAGTTGGTTGGCTTGTTTTCAATGCACCAATTAAAAACAAACAAATCATCATTTCTTTAATAACAATCTCATGGGTTATGTACATGTACCGAGACAAATTTTTTCAAAAGTTCACTTCAAACTAACTAAAAAAGAAAACACTTCATTGGTGAATGACGAAGTGTTTTCTTTTTTTTACTACTGTATAATAAAAATACTATTCTGTCTTTAAAGAAAGGAGTCACCATGAACTTAAAAAGTAGCAATATATACGAGAAAATGAACCAATATTCCGTTGCAGGTTTAAGCCTCGCTGTTATATGTAATGGCAAACTAGATGAAGCGACTGCCTTTGGAACACTTGAAGCTGGAACAACTAGAGCTGTTACTACAAATTCTCTCTTTAATTCTTGTTCTATCAGCAAATTCATCACTACAATGCTCGTACTAATGTTATCAGATCAAGAAATCTTGCATTTAGACGAAGACGTAAATGATAAACTCACATCTTGGAACATTCCTACTAATCTATTTACTTCACAAAAAAGCATCACTTTGAGAAACTTATTAAGCCATCAATCTGGACTCATTGATCCACCTAATAGTTTTGAACATTATACACCTGCAAAAGGCTTACCTAATATGTCTGAGCTCCTTTCCGGTAAAACACTATATTGCCCCGTACCTATAGAGGTAACTTATAAACCAGAAAGTGAATTTCACTACTCAGACGCAAACTTTTGTATAATCGAGCTACTACTAGAAGATATTACAGGAAGATCATTTAGTCAGTTATTAGAAGAACACATCTTCCAGCCATTACAAATGAAAAATAGTACACTTTTTTCTCCAAAAGACATAGATAAAACCGATGTTTTTGCTTGCGGACATAATAATGATAGAACTGTAACAAATGAGAAGTATCCATTTTATCCATTCGCAGCTGCTTCAGGTATTTGGACAACACCAACTGACTTATCAGCTTTAGTTATTGAAATCATTCATTCCTTACAAGGAAAGGGCAAACTAAAACTTTCTCAAAAATTAGTAATAGACATGATTTCTCCTCAAGGTTGCTCAAAATGGACTGGATTAGGTGTTTTTCTAGATGATTCTAATGAAGAATTACAGATTTATTCACTCGGATGGGGCGTTGGATTTCAATGTATGATGGTTTGTTATCCATACTGCGGGAATGGTGCTGTTATTATGACTAATTCCGATTTAGGTGTTCATCAAATGGAAGGGATCATTGGTGAGGTTGTAAAAACGTTATCCTTAAAATGAAAATAAAGAAGCTGTTCCTTCCAGCTTCTTTATCTATATAACATTTTTCGCAACAATTTTTATATGTTCTGGTGCGATAATCTCCGTTATACTTTCTTGGAAATCTTCCCGCAACATTTCTTCCAAATGTTCTAACTGCACTTCAACATGAGTGCATTCTAAATTATGTATATTTAACAGTGCATAATGATCTTTTTTCTTAATTACTAAATATTGATTTTCCTCTGTCACAAGTACAGAACCTAATCGGACTCCTAGTAAGCGTTGATCATCAAACTTCATAATTACTTCTCCTTCCCTCATATAAACAAAATTACAATGAAAATAATTACATTTATGGAAAAACACGCTTATTTAGACTATATCATAATTTACTAAAATAGAAATATCTTTTTCTGTTTTAATAAAAATCCCTATTTTTTCATATATTTCGATACAAAAAACTTTCTCAACATTAAATTTGAATTTTCAGTTTTTAATCCTATGAAAATCTATTATAATAAAGTTAATAAATGTTTGACCTCTCCTAATTCATGTACATATGGATGATCAGTAGTTATTGCTACTGATCTATTTTTTTGATTTCAGAAAGTACATACGCTGCATCCTTTCCTACACCACAAATAAGTGCGGAACCCCTTTGAGATTGCCATGGTAAACCGATATAATACAATCCTTTTACTGGACTGATTCCCTTTATATGATTAGGAAATCCTTTCTCATTCACTGCCTGTTTAATTTCAATCCAATTATAATTTTGAACAAAACCAGTTGACCATATAATGCTTTCTGCACTATAAGTATCACCATTCTGAAACATAATGTTATTTCCTGATGCACTTACTACTTTTTCTTGCAGTTTGATTGCTCCATTACGAATAAGTTTCTTACCTTCAAAACCGAAAATAGGGTCCTTTCTCTTCTGAAACCATCTTCCCCTCTTTGTATTTATTTCAGCGTACAATAAACCCACTTTTTCTAGCAGATTAAAAATACTTTTTCCAAAAAGTTGTAACGGTAAAAACGTTAAAGGATGACTAATAGACACCGTAACTTCATGAGTCTTTGCCAGTTCTACTGCAATTTGCATTCCTGAATTCCCACCACCTACTACTAGTACTTTTCCCTTAGGAATTTGTGATGGTGATTTATATTGTGATGAATGTATTTGAAAAATATGTGATGATAGATTTGCTGAAACTGAGGGAATAAACGGTTGCTGAAAAGCACCTGATGCGATAATAACTTTTTTCGTTTGTAAAATTTCTGTAGGAGTATGTAATTCAAATATTTCTTTTTCTTTCTTTATTTTTAGAACTTCCGTTTGTAATTGTACCGGTAATTGAAAATGTCTTGCATATTCTTCTAAATAAGTTGCAATTTCATCTTTATATGGAAATTCATTTTTTTCACCTATTAACGCCATACCCGGCAAGCTACTGTAAGACCTTGGGGTAAAAAGCTGCAAAGAATCATATCGATTTCTCCATGAATCACCAACTTGTTTTCCTACCTCAAGTAATAAAAAATTATACCCTTCTTGCTTTAAGTAATATCCCATTGTTAATCCAGCTTGACCCGCTCCAATAATAATTAGGTCTTTCACTCTAATCCCTCCTTCTCTTAAACGTATGAATACTTGTTCATATATTCATACGTTTCCATAATCATAACATTTTATTTTTATATAATTCAATATCTACTCAAAATAAAAAAGAGCAGTTCACTGCTCTATGAACTACTCTTCATTCCATTTCTACAATTTTTCCTCGTATAGTGTAATTCTATTTGAAAACGGATCAATTACAGTTAATTCAATTGTACCCCAAGGTGTTTTTTCTATATTTGGCTTCGAATAAGCATATTCTTTACTTAATACTACAGAATGATAATCCTTTACATCATCTATTTTGATCCGAATCGCACCACCTGGTGAGGCATCACCATGATGTTCTGATAAATGTATCACAGCATCCTGTAACGAAATTTGCAAATATAATGGCATATTTTCCTCATACCGATGTTCCCAATCCAGTTTAAATCCTAAAAAACCTAAGTAAAATAGTTTTGCTTTTTCAATATCAAAAATTCTAAATATAGGTGTTATCATTTATACTCTCCTCCTATTTATAAACATCTGCTGCCAATTCTCTCAAAACATCCACGTTTACTACTTCATAGCATCCATCGTTCTTCTTTATTATCTCTTTATCACAAAAAATATTTAATGTTCGCAACAAATGCCGATAGCTCGTTCCTAACAATTCCGCTATTTCCGTTAAATTCCCACTAAATACAATTCTATTTTCATGCTGAACTGCTCGTTCCCCTGCTGCTAACATGTAACTCGCAAGTCTATTTTCAAGCGGATACAATAAATTAATTGTACTATTTTTTGAAAGTCGATTTAACTTATGTGCTAACGATCCACAAATACATCTTAAAAATTTCGCATCATGAAATAGCTGATTTCTCACTTTTCCTAATGGTAAACCAACACAATATGAATCTGCCATTACTTGTACATTTGAAGTAATCCTTTGGGAATGAATTAACTCCACATCTCCAAGTAACTGCAAACTATCATAAAAACACAGTAATACGGATTTCCCGTTACTTAATGTGTTAAACGCTTTCGCTTTTCCTTCAACAAAGAAATATAAATAATCTATCTCTTCATTTTCTCTACAAATAAACTCATTCTTTTTAAAAAATATAAGTTCCATATATGGCTTCATATCATGACTAAAAAATGAATCAATATTATTTTTCTTCATATACTCTGCTAATTTAATAGAATTACATACTTTCTTCATAGTTCCCCACCTTTACAACTCATCCCCATTGTAATCAAAATTTTCTTCTTCCACTATGACATATGTCATAACAATACACAATTTCAGCATGATACAGTCATTACAAATATGAAATACAAAGGGGATATTACATTGTATAACTTTCTTTCTGTCTTTATTGGTGTGCTCATCGCCGTTATGCTTCCATTGAATGGGATTTTATCTGAGTTAATTGGCAAGTACACAGCAAGCGTGGTCATTCACCTTGTCGGTTTAATTGCAGTTATCTTCATTTTAATCATAAACAAAAATAAAATTCATTTCGATAAAAGTATTCCACTTTTTTTATATAGCGCTGGAGCGATTGGAGTATTCACTGTTCTTTTTAACAATATAAGTTTCTCCGTCCTTGGTGCTTCTATTACGATCGCATTAAGTTTACTCGGTCAATCTATTGCTTCCATCGTTATTGATCATTTCGGCTTATTAGGAATGAAAGTTGCAAAGTTTGAAAAGAAAAAACTAATTGGATTATGTTTCATCTCTTCTGGAATTATAATCATGACAATTTATTAATGGGGGCAAGAAAATGTTATATATTACGATCGCTATTTTAGCTGGTGTTTCTATCGTTGTTGCTAGAATTATTAACGCGAATTTAGCAAAGGAAATTGGAAACTGGGAAGGCACGTTTTTCAATTATATTACTGGATTATTTTTCTCTATGTTATTTTTAATTTTCAGTTCAGATTCATTGTATATCCCTATTCATAAGTTGCAATCTATTCCTATCGCCGTATACTTAGGCGGATTAGTAGGCGTTATCGTTATTTCATTATCCAACTATATTACTCCTAAAATATCAGCCTTTTATTTAACATTACTCATCTTTATCGGACAATTATTTGCGGGGACTATTATTGATTTCTTCCTGACAAATGAACTCTCAATTGGTAAAGTTATCGGTGGCATTTTCGTATTAATTGGGCTCACTTACAATTTACTCATAGATCGCCCGATAAAAACTGTGAAGCATAACCAAGTTCAACTATAATACTTTACGCTTACCTATCATATATTAATAGAAAAGCTCTTCACACGAAGTAATAGAGAGGAGAAAATCCTATTAAAAAAATTATTTTATTGCTAGGTAGCGTATTAATTATTTCTGGAATTGCATGGTTTATAAACTCGGGAAAATCTATTCAAGATCTCTATACTGCAAATAAACCGAAAAAGAAAGCTACTATTATTTCAAGCTCGCGAGATCCAAATGAGCCCCCTGTTTTTTTAGGAAAACAGGAAATAAAAGATATACATGTAGAATCAATTAAAACAAAACAGGATATCTTTCTCACAAAAACAGATGAATTAAAAACGTTTATTAACAGTATGAATACCGCAAAAAAAGGTAAATTAACATTAGATGAAGAAGGATCAGACTTAATAGATTGTGATATGTGGATTACTTTCGAGGATGGAACTTATAAAAAATATTTCATATGGGTAGTTGATCATCACAGCAGCGAAGTGATGATTGCTCAGCAAGATACTCCTGATGATGTAAACCTTACGTACTATCAATTAAATGAAGATAGCTCAAAAAAGGTTTATAACTTATTCAAAAAAATTATTTAAACGAAAAAGTCATGAGCACGTAAGCTCATGACTTTTTGCATTATATATATTCAGGGAACACTTTACATCCCTTTTCCTGTTCTATATCATGACCAAAGAAAATAATTGGCTTCTCTTTCATCACAACTTCTTTTAAACGTTTAATTGAAGATAAAGCTAATTCCGAATCAAATCCCGCGAACGGCACTTCATCTTCAAAATTTTCTTTCGTATAAGATGCATCAATCGTTAATAATACAGGACCGGATTTTTCTGTCTCAATTAATAGCGACTGATGGCCTGGAGAATGACCTGGCGTATACAATAATTGAACACCTGGTACCACTTCATAATCCCCTTCAATAATTTTATAGTTCAAATGCGGTAATATACATTCTTTCATATATTCTTCTCTATGAAGTGCTGCCTCATATTCCGTTCGTTGCACAATAATCGGTGTATTTGTAAAAGCACCGTTTCCTCCTGCATGATCAAAATGTAAGTGAGAACTAATAATATATAAAAGGTCGTCCGGCTCATACCCTACACGCTTTAATATATTCACGATTCTATCTTCTTCAGTCATTTTCGGTAAAATCTGTCCTTCAACAAATGTACCGTTAAAAAGCCCTTCATTATTAACTGCACTTTCTGGCATACCTGTGTCTACTAAAATAGGACCTTCTTCCGTCTCCAAAAGATAACACCAAACCGGCAATTTTAATAGTTTCCCCGGTGTTAACGTACTGTTAACAGTCGAATGATCCAACATACAACGACCTGCTGGGATGAAATAAAGTTTCTTTACTGTCATTATGTATCCACCTTTACATTTAGTTTTGGATAGGCACACAGTAAAAATTCTTCATTCTAGAATTAAACTCCTTCTCAGCTTTCATTCCATTTCCACTTACAATTTTTAAAATTTCCGAATGATAAAAAATGCTAAAGCAATCGAGAGATAACATATTACAATCCCTACGAAGCTAACGCTGAAGCCATCTTTATGAATAGTCATCAATTTTAAAATATCAATATTTAATACGTGACCGATGAAAAGATACACTAGGTTAAAAAATTCGGTGTCAATTATATAATTAACCATCGCCAGCTTTTACAAGATCAAATATTAGAATTCGGGCTAACAGATGTAGATGATATCTTCTGCTTAAACAATACAGATCAACATTGGCAAGCAATATGTGATCTCATTAAACCACAAAGAAAAATTTTCTCTACCGTAGAAAATGAACAACCTCTTGAAATGGGTATTTTAAAAAGTAAAAGTGCTACAATCGTTTGGGAGTTTATGTTTACAAAAGCGGTGTATGTGAAATTATATTAACGATTTTTCGAATATATCTATCACAAATCAAATTATATCAACGATTCGACAAAGTATATTGATTTATCGACAAATAACAACAATAAGAAAAGGCTGTTCCAGATGAACAGCCTTTTCTTTATTTACTTGAAATCTCTTTATTATTTTGAACGTCTAACGGAGCTCGCTTTCCTATTCCAAAAGCATAGAAACTAATTGTAACGATAGCTAAGAAAATAATACCTACAACTAATGAAATACGAGTATCATCGTTAAACCACATTCCGATTAATACCATAATTAAAAAGGCAATCGTTAAATAGTTTGTTACAGGAGCAAATGGCATTTTGAACGGATGATCTTTCATCTCTGCTCCCTTTTCTTTTCTAAAATTAATTTGACTAATTAAAATGACAAACCATGGTACCATACCAGGGAGTACACTCGCGCTATATACGTATACGAATAAATTTTTCGGTGCGATGTAACTTAAAACAACACCAACCGCCAGACCGATAATTACGCCAACTGTACCGAATAAAGGTACACCATTTCCAGAAAGTTTCGTGAAATATTTCGGTGCTTGTCCATTTACACCTAACGTATAAAGCATACGACCAGCACTATAAATACCACTATTACAACCAGACATTGCTGCTGTAATAACAACAAAGTTAATAAGTCCAGCTGCTGCCGTAATACCAACCTTCGCAAAAGTTGCTACGAACGGGCTACCAATTGTACTTAATTGATCCCACGGATACACAGTTACAATAACGAAAATAGCACCGATGTAGAAAATTAAAATACGCCAAATTGTACTTTGAATCGCTCTTGTAAGTGTCTTCTTCGGATTTTTCGCTTCGCCAGCAGTAATTCCGATTAATTCCACACCTTGATACGCTCCAACTACAAGTGATAATGCAAAGAAGAATCCTGAAAAACCACCTGTAAAGAAACCGCCATTTGACCAAAGATTTGATATACCAATCGCTTCTCCGCCGTTACCAATTCCAAAGAAAATAAGTCCAAATCCCGCAATAATCATTAATAGAATCGTAACGATTTTAATCATCGCGAACCAAAATTCAAATTCACCAAATGACTTAACTGAAATTAAATTAGCTGCACCAAGAATAACCATTGCGATTATACCTGGTATCCAAGCTGGTAAATCCGGGAACCAATATTGCATATACGCTCCAACCGCGATAATTTCTGACATCCCAACGATAACCCACTGGAACCAGTTACTCCACGCTGTCATATAACCAGCTAGTGGATGAATATACTTATGACCGAACGTCGCAAATGAGCCTGTACTTGGCTCCATATACAACATTTCTCCCATGGCACGCATGATGAAGAATATGAAAATACCTGCAATTGCATAAGCAAGCATTACTGACGGACCTGTCCATTTAATTGTGCTGGCTGACCCCATAAACAAACCAACACCAATGGTTCCACCTAAAGCAATCATTTGAATATGACGTGCTTCTAAACCTCTTTTCAATTCTTTGTTTGCCACTTCACTTCCCCCTCTTAGATGATTCATAGCCGCATTTTAACACAAGATGCTTTCCCCTAATTCCTTTCGGCCCTGAAAATGATGAAGCAAACGTCATTTTACACTAGCTTTAAAGCTATCCTAAAATCGTTTTATGCCTCTAATAAAATTCTCAAAACCTTTCATCTTCCAATATTCTATAAATCTTAAAATTACTTACCTTATATTAATTCATTAATCTGAAAAATTCAATTATTTTTTCAATAAATTATTATACATAAGTCTGATTAATTTTTAACTAAATTAACAATAAAATACATCTATTCAATATGATTCCTGCATGTATATTATTACAATATAAATAACAGAGGAGAGCATTTCTTCCTCGGTTTCATATGTCAAATACTTCAACCTTTATAGTTGATAACGTAATTTCCCACACATTCGATTTATATACTAATGAGAAATTTAATATATTAATAAACTACTAACTTCTTTACCCCAGCCAAAATATAAAAGAGCCTCATTTAAAAATGAGACTCTTTTACGATTTCATATTTAAACCGATTTCAAAGTTTGCTTACCAAAAATAAACACTCTAGTAAACACTGACATTACAACTACTATAGCCAGAAAATAAAGTGGCATCACCATTAATGAACCCGTATGAAGTTGGCTCATTCCCCAAATTGTCATCGTTACTACTATATAGTACCCTAAGCTAAACAACGCTCCAGCTGTACCAATGACATCTTGAAAATCTACTAACGCTAAACTTAAACAATTAGGTAACGCTACTCCAATTCCTAATAGCAATATAAACATCGCTATTAAAAATACAACCATATATATTACATTCGGATTTGATTCCACAAACGTAATAACAGATAAAAGGATAGCTCCTCCTGTCATTACGAGACAACCGATATATATAATTTTCTCTGGTTTATAAGTAGCAAGTAAACGTTTCGAAACTTTCGCTCCAACAATAGAAGCAGACGCTACAACAATTCCTAGAAATCCATACATACTAGGCGATAATTGAAAGTATTCAATAAAGATAAACGGCGCTTCTGCATAATAGCTAAATAAAACACCATTTGCTCCTCCAATTAATAGCCCATATGTTACTACTTTCGGATTTGTAATTAGCCTCTTCAAGACTGAAAACACATTTATTTTATTCGTTACTGAACCCGTCTTAGTTTCGGGAAGAGAAACAAATGTATACAGAAAAATTCCGACACTCATAACTACTAAACTTAAAAATACTATTTTAAATCCAAACATTTGATCAAGAAAACCACCAATTAAAGGTCCTATCGCTGGTGTAAAAGCAATGACTGCCGAAATTTGAGCAAACATAACATGCCGCTTATGCCCTTCTACACTTTCCCGAAGAATCGTTTGTGTAACAACGGATCCTGCACTTGCTCCAAACGCTTGAATAAAACGACTTACCAATAAAACTTCAATGGAATTTGCAATAAAGCATAAGAAACTCCCAACGCCATATATTACAATTCCAAATAACATTGCTGGGCGACGGCCAATTATATCTGATAACCACCCAATAAAAAATACACCTAACGCAAATCCAGCAAAATACACACTAAGTGTTAACTGCACCTCATTATTACTTACATGTAATGCCTTTGAAATGTCTGGTAAAGACGGTGTGTAAATCGTTTCACTAATTTGCGGAAATGCGACAAGAATAATCATTAACAAAAGTGATGGTACTGAGACTTTTTTCATTTTTCATACCCTCCTATAACTTTGAAAATCTCAGAAGTAAAAAGACTTTCCTAAGCTACGGAACAGGAGGGGCCATTATAGAAATCCGGTCATAAAACAACAAAGAAAACACCTCAATTACGTATGTTAATACTTATAGGAGGGTAATATTAACATTTATTTTTAAATATACTTTTTCAATTATATTACATATTACTTTTATTTTTCTAGTATTAACGTTCAAATGTTCTTTTTATATTAGTGAACAACTAATACACGCCATAGAAGATAACTACTTGATATAACCACCTTATTATGGAATAATTAGAAATAGTTTGAATCTATAAATCTAATTATAAAATGATATACTCATATATTCCTAATGTCATAAAGCTGAACAAGTAGGAGGACTTTCGCAA
>NZ_JBMOWC010000084.1:0-13763 GCF_049310765.1 Bacillus sp. PSXD-155
TTGTCTTCGGCATAAATTACGATATGGATATCGAAGAGTGACCGCAACTCTTCGGAAAATGGGACTGTGTGTGAATCATAAAAAAGTATTACGAATCATGAGACAAAATCAGATTCTCTCAAAAGTTCGTCGAAAGAAAAAGAAATATATCAGTGGTGCGGAGCCAGTAGTAGCGCCTCATCGATTGGAACGCCAATTCGATGCATCCGCACCAAATGAAAAGTGGTTTACGGATGTGACATATCTATTATTTGGAGAGCGTACCTTGTATTTATCAACGATTATGGATGCCTTTAATCGTGAAATTATTAGTTATGTCATCAGCGAGTCCCAAGCACTGCCATTAGCAATGAAGACATTAAAACAAGCAATGAGAGGGCGAAAAGTAAAAGATGTCCTTCTTCACTCAGATCAAGGAAGTATTTATACAGCGAAGGAATTTCAAGCATATGCCAAAGAAAACGGCATTATCACCAGCATGTCCCGGAGAGGAAATTGCCATGATAATGCCGTCATGGAAAGCTTCTTTAGTCATTTAAAAAGTGAAGCTTTCTATTCACAAGAGATAACAAAAGTATCCAACACAACTGTGCGAAAGATTGTGCTAGAATACATTCATTACTACAATTGTGTGCGAATTCAAGAAAAATTAAACCACCTATCCCCTAAAGAATTTAGGGAACAAGTGGTTTAGGTGTTTTGATAGGTGTCCCGTTTTCGGGGTTCACTTCACCTTGTGTGGGGATTTTTTCATAAAGAAAAGACACCCTAAGGTGCCTTTCTCCGACTTGAACCACTTTACTTTTAATAATATGTATTGGACTTCTATCCAAATACAATTTTAACATATTTCCGGAAATATGAAAGCGTATTCATTAATTTTTCTAAATTTTCTTTCTTACTAAATGGGGTAGTGACAGGTTGGTTGTCATAGACCGCAAAATAAGTAAGGTTGAACCAACAGTATTATCTTTACTATGAAAAATCCAACTTTTCCCTGGCTGTAAGAATCCTGGGGTTTTTGCATCAGAACAGTATTATATATATATAAATAAAATACAACTCTAATTAAGATCTGTATTTTTGTGTAATAAATTTTTACAAAATCTGAAGATATACAAACGACTATAATACGTTATGGTTATTGTATCTCGAGGGTTTCCTTATAAACCTTAGCTATATATTTTACAAAATCAATGACGGGATAGTGTATGAGTGAACGGTGCTGCGCGAAGAGAATCCCTTCTTTTTCCATTTCGGAAATGAGTTGTTCAATTTTTAACTCTTTTTGTTGTATCCTATTATAATTTTGGTATACAATGTTTTTCCATTGATAGGAGGAACCGTGAAAATAACTCTCTCCTTTTACCCTGTGACTAAATATTATTTCTATTTTTTCTCTACGTTGTTTTTCCTTCATATGCGCTTCCGTTGACTGCATGTTTATCGCCTCTTCCCTTTGAGCTGTATACTGTTTCCAAAAATACGGTCTAACTTATCATAGCCAATGTACAGTAATCTTGTTGGGGATTGTCGTTTACGGCTATCTCATCAAATGTATATATTTTTCAAGCGCTTAATCTAACATCTTGGATTCTACATCTAAATAAGTTGTTTGTCTGTATAACATACCATTCATCTTTTCAGTTTTTGCTACCAAGAACAAAATTAGAAAGTAGTGAAAAAGCAGGAAAGATTAATTGTTTATCAATCTTTATTATAAAACGATTCTTTATGGGCATGCACCTTTTTACAATCACCAAGATTTACAACATGACGAGTATCTTCATCCATGAATGTTATTCTGTATTTACTGAGGTTAGTTTTTTTATTTAGGCTAACTAACATATTGTATGCCTCAGTATCTATTTTATAAAAAAGAAAATATATGTAACGGTCCCACTTTTGATATAAAAAAATCCTATAAAAATATAGCGCTCTTAAAGTGTTTTGTTACAAATTTGTTATGTTTGACTTAAAAAAAGGAAAGTAATATTTATTTGTAGAAAATTTTTAAGGATAAAAATAGGTTGAGTATCCATGGTAAGAAAAGGGGGCACTTATATGCTAACAAATGATTTAGATTTCCGATTAGAACCACGTTTAAAAGAACTGTATGAACAACATAAAATAAGAGCGCAGAAGATAGACTGGGGTTATCATGAGTTTTTACCATGGGATAAGGGAATGGACTTTAAAAGAGTTCCTTGGGATGAAAGTCAAGTTACTCTCCCTTCTGGTGTAATTACGGCCATTGAAACAGCTTTATTAACAGAAGTGAATTTACCATGGTTTACAACGTATTTATCTGCGACTTTTAAAGGTTCCCTTTCTGTTATTACAGACTTTATTCATACTTGGACCTCAGAAGAGGATCAACATTCGAATTTATTAGAGACATATTTACTACTCACTCGAAGTGTAAACCCTAAACGTATACATGAATTAAGAAAATCAGTCGTTGAGTGTGGATTTGAGCCTGATTTTCATACACCAATCGAAGCCATGACATATACGACGCTACAAGAACTTGCAACAATGGTGTTTTACAATAATGTAGCTAAGGTGGCAAGTAAGCATGATCCAGATCTTGCTACATTATTACGCCGTCTTGCAAAAGATGAAACACTTCATTATGCGTTTTATCGAGACGTTATTCGAACACATTTAGAATTGGAACCAAATTATTGCTACTATATTGCCAATGTGATTAGGAATTTTAAAATGCCAGGTGCCGTCATGCCTGATTTTGAAAATAGAATGGCTGTGATTGCAAAAGAAGCAAACTATGGGCCACTACAATATTTTGATCAAGTACTTGATGTAGTGGTTGAGTATTGGGGGTTAAAAGACTTACGACCAATTGCCCCTCTAGCAGAAAAAGCAAGAATTGAGATTTTGGAATACCACACAAGATTGAAAAAAATACGGGATCGATTTGGTCGTTTTCAAGGGAAAGCTGATCTACGTTAATGAGTAGAGATTTCAGAATATAAGCGGGGAAATTCCCCCGCTCTTTATGGGAAAGCTGACACACCCCCTATTGTTTTGGGGGTGTTTTTTACATAATTTAATTTTTGTTAAAAAAGTTGTTGACGATAAAAATGATTTTATGATATTATAAAATATTTGATAAAAAATCACATATATGTTAAGGTTAAGAAGGTTACCATATATGGAGGTGGATTATATGTTTCAAATTGGCGATAACATTGTTTATCCAATGCACGGAGCAGGTATAATTGAAGCCATAGAAGAAAAAGAATTCTCAGGAAAAAAACAACAGTATTATGTTATAAAAATGTCAATCAGTAATATGCAAGTCATGATTCCTATGGGTAAAATACTAAGTTCGAGTATACGCCCAGTTACTGATATACTTGCATTAAAACACATTATACACATTTTTCAGCATGGAGAATCAGATAAATTATTGCCGTGGAAACAAAGGTATAAAGTGAACACGGACAAAATAAAAACGGGTGAAATACAAGAAGGTGCTGAAGTTGTACGTGATTTAATGCGTATGAAGAAAGAAAAGGCACTTAATACAAGCGAAAAAAAAATGTTGGATAACGCACATGAATTTTTGATTAGTGAACTAGGATTAATTAAAGGGATCACTGAAAATCAAATAAAAAGTTTCTGTTAAGGTTCATTCTAGATAATGTATTACATCCCCCGAAAATATCCTGAATTTTTCGGGAATATGATTATTATTAAAAGTAAATCATTTCAAAGACATTCAACTTCTTCAACTCACTTTTAGAGTAGGAACCTCTTTTGTTATTACTTCAATCTAATCCATTTTTATTTTTAAATTTCTTTTACGAACGTTCGAAGTTTCATCAAATAACTCGATTAAATAGTCACTTGATTTTTGCAATCCTGATTCACACTGGCACGGACAAGGAGCCGTAAGGATGAAAGAGAGGTAGGTATACTATCTAAGTCATTATTTCTAGAAGAAAAAACAATTAATCTCACCGCTATCTGTAAGAGTTTCTTACATCTACTGAAACAGTGAATAGTAATTGTTTATCTTCTTTACGTAAAATTGATAAACGAACTGGTAACACCATATGGTCAACTACAAAAAATGGTTTCCAGACCAGGAAACCATTTTTAATTTTAATTACATACTAATAGTAAATTAAGCAGTAAGAAGGAGTGCACACATGAAAAAAATGTTAACAAAAGAATTAAGTAATGAATTAAAGAAGCGAGAAGGGATCATTTCTATTACAGTTGAGCCTTATGAAAAAATTGAAGTTGGTGGAATTCGTGTAGATGGACCAGCTGTTATTCTAATTAATCAAGAATACCTAAAAATTGTTGAATGAAGAAAGGGATGATCCTTTTTGTTTGCTGCAACTTTTATTTGATGTGTTGGGGTTAAAAGGAAGGAGAGGGTCGGGATTATCATGGTGGAAAGCTTAATATTGGTAGGATTTCTTTTTACGTTATATACATTAGTTGATAAAAAAACAAACTAATTTATATAACGATATATTGTTTCCTTTTTAAGGGTGAGATTTATTTGATAGTGAAATGGATCATTTAAAGGAGGAATTTAGATGGATGCAAGGAAAGAACGCATAAAATACGAAAAGATGTCAAAGAATTATGACCGTATTTATTCAGTTTCGTTTATCCTATTAATTATACTTGTTTGTAGTAGTGTGATTATCATAGGAGCTACAGGAGGAAAATATGGAGTGTTTTTATTGTTAGCAATTTTACTTAACGCACGTATTACGAAAGAATCTCAAAAAAAGTATGAGCACTATTCTAATAAAGGACGTATTTAAAATCATACATATCCTAAAAGGAACAACCTAGATGTACATTCAAATTATCCATATATCATCACCTATTAACTAGTAAAAGTAACTTTATATAAATAATTTTAGCAATTTAGAAATAGAAACCGTACCTTATTAAAATGTTATTTCCGTTCCTATAATGAATTATCCTTCTAGCATATTTATAAGATTTATATCATATATTAGGAGAAAGAATGCAAGTTAGAAAGGAGTCTTATAGAATGAGTTATTCGGAAGGAAATGACTTGAGTGAACAACATATGGTAAGTGCACCCAATCCCTACGTATATCAGACATTACAATCAGTAATTGGTAAACATGTGGTTATTGAAACTGTAAGAGGTAATCTAAGAGGAAAGTTAAAAGATGTTAAACCAGATCATTTGCTCATTGAAGATACGGTGCCATATATTGTACGCATTCAACAAATTGTATGGATTATGCCAAAACAATAATCAAATTACATCTAATCAGATTTATAAAAAATTAATGTCATAGTCCACCAAGTAAAAACACAGGGTTTTATCTCTGTGTTTCTTCAAATTTCCGTTTTTGAATATATGCTTGAGCATGAATAAGTTCTTCCTGAAGCTCTTTTAATTCTTTTGTAGATTCTGATTCAATAGCCATGTAAGTAGTAACTAAACTGATCATCATATCCATCTTCTCTACTATATTTTGAATGACTTGTTCAGATTGCTCTTTTTTAGGATGTTGTATTGCTATTAATACATTTTCTATATAATTGTTCTTTCTTTGCTGGATATCATAAATAAACTGTTTTGTGTTTGAGTTCATTTGTTATTCCTCCGTTTTGGATATACTTCTATTTTATCATATTTGAATAGAAAATATTGGATTATCCTAAAATTACACCTGTTTCGTACATCTCCTCAAATATATACAAACTAATCTCTTAACGTAAAGGGAGCTAATCAAAATATGTCAATTTTGTGTCTAAACGTACAATTTTCTTTTTTTGATATGATCATCCCCATGCCCGTCAACTTAAGAATATCAACTACCCCCAAGTGTAAAAAAGTTATTCTTTCTAAATACAGATTTTAAAAAAAGTCATGACGTTTTAAAAAGGGTGAACTGAAACCTATTTGTATATGAATGGGTTTTATGTTTCGTATTGTATTTATTCAGAACGTCTCTTCAAGTGGAAGATTCACGTTTTAATAAATTGAACTTAAATCTTATAATGTATATTATAAATTTAAATAAAATTGATAGTAGGTGATTCATAAGTGAATAATAATTTGCTTCTGATAAAAGACTTTAGCAAGTTAACTGGCTTATCACGAAAAGCTTTGTATCTTTATGATAAGCATAATATTTTGAATCCTGTGTTTATTCATCCGAATAATGATTATAGATATTATGATAAGAATCAGTTACTAACTGCTAAACGAATAAATTTTTTAAAACAAGCAGGGTTTAGTTTAAATGAAATCAGCAAAATCATTCATAGAAAGTTATCAGATGCTGAAATAAGTAATTTGATAGAAGAAAAACTTCAATTGGAAATAAATAAGATAAAAGATGCAAATCAAACAATAAATAAATTGAAAGGCCTGAATCCTACAATTACGATTTTAAATAACGAAATAAAAAAAGAGTATCTAGAATCATTGTTCGTATATGAATATGAATTATTACCAAATGAAAATATATGTGTAGCACTGAATAACCTAGAAGAATTAGTTAGCGGAATTAATGTTAAAAAGAATGAAAGAATCATCACATATAAACTGATAGATAATAAAATTCACCCTATTCGTATCGCCTTACAATTAAAAAATTACGAACTAAATCAATTGGCAATCACAAGTTATTTTGGTTTTCAAGCGCAAAAGTTTTTCTATGAAATTGATCCTTATCAAGAAGAATCGATATTAAAAATAAATGAGATAATGAAAAAAAATGAAATAGAATTATCCGAACCATATATTTATGAACGTATATTAAGTTCAGATGATTATCTATATTCCTCCAAACGCCTTTCGGAATTTATTTTTCCGTCTAAGTATTAAGTATTTGACCTTACCCTTAGGTTAACCCTTACACTCTCTTTAAAGGGAGGTATAATACATGAAAAAAAATAATTATGCATTGGTAACAGGAGCTTCTAGAGGGATAGGAAAGGCAATCGCAATCCAACTTGCAAATGATGGATTCAATTTATTATTACATTATAATCAAAATATAGAAAAGGCTAATCAAGTCAAAGCAGAAATTGAATCGATTGGCAGACAAGTACATTTAATTCAAGGTGATTTCAATTCCAGTGAAGGGATTAATAAATTCATCGAAAAAACCAAGGGAATGCTAATCCAAGATAGTAATGTATCACTGCATACAATTGTTCACAATGCTGGACATGCTACATCAAATGGATTTGGAGAAGTGGACTATGATGAGTTCGATCGTCTATTTAATGCAAATGTTAAAGCGCCATATTTTATCACACAATCTCTAATCGGATTTATAGCATCCAATGGTAGGATAATAAATTTATCATCCGGTGTGACACGTATCGCATTTCCACATATGATGATATACAGTATGACAAAAGGTGCAATTAATACAATGACGTTTACACTAGCAAAGGAATTGGGTGAAAAAGGAATTACGATTAATTCCGTAATGCCTGGGATCATTGATACGGATTCAACTGCTAATTGGCTGCATACAGAAGAAGGTCAAGAAAATGCAAAGAACATGAGTGCTTTAAAAAGAGAGGGTCAACCAGAAGAAATTGCAAATGTTGTTTCATTTCTAGCGAGTGAAAAAGCGAGTTTTATTACTGGTCATAATATGGATGTAACTGGCGGAAGTCATTTGTAATTAGGGAAATGTAGCTTTTGAATAAAGATTTGTTGATTAAAGTAAATTCTAATATTAAATCTACAAAAATATAGAGAACGAAAAGACTAGTAACTTTACTAGTCTTTTTCTGCTTTTTTATTGTACTTTCTTCTAACATATTTCTTTTTAAACACTTATTAAAAAAGCATACAAATAATGAAACTATTGAGATAACAACTAATCTCAAAACAAAAACTTTCTTTGGATAGTTATTTATGAGAAGTCACATCATTTTTTCGTTTTGGGGGTGACCTGTTTTCTTAGGTTGATGGGTATGTATGATCATCCCTTATAGGTCAGCATATATAATGTCTTATTTGTTTTTTTAAATGTAGTGAAGCACAGAGCATTAGAAAATTCATATGCTCTCAATAGAGTATATGATAGAGAATGGAAAAAGAAAATAGAAGAAATTCCAAACGATGAAGTCTGGTAAATAAAAGTATTCGACTTAATTACTAGAGGGAAATCACATAGTCGGTATTTTGAAATTAGCAAATCGATAATTACACAAATGGAATATTGGAGGACTTTGAGAAACGATTGTGTACATTCTAAAGGTAATCAGTTTGTAGCAGCGCATGTTGAATCTATACAATCAACTCTCCCTGAGTTAGTAATTAACTGTAGGAAAAATGTCTTATCTAGAGAGGTTGAGGAGTATTTCGAAATTTGGTGATTTTATAATCCTAATGTAGGAAAATACTAAAACAAAATACAAGAAAACCATCGTACTTTTCTCTACGATGGTTTTCTAAATGTATAAAAGCCCTAGTTAATTAGTAATGAAGAAGATATTGTAACATACGTTTCGTATTACGTAAAATATGCAAGTTTTATTAATAAAAATGGATGAGTTGATACTATTCAAATTTCCTTCTTTCTAAACGATCAACTGCCTCACGTTTTTTCTCATTATTAATATTTGTATAGATACTAGTAACTTCCACAGAAGTATGGCCAAGTTGATCCCGAAGTAATACTAGGTCTTTGTTTTCCTTATAATGATTTGTAGCATATGTGTGCCGTAGTTTATGAGGGCTTGGCTTCTCATCAAAAGCACTTGAATATTTATCACATAACTTCTGTATAGCTCTAACAGTTAGCTGTGTATATTTCCCTTTATAATTTGTTACGAAAAGTAAGTCTTCATCTTGAGGACAGTTATATTTACTATGACGAACCTTAATGTACTCCTGAACATCATCTAAGCAAGAGTGAGTGGCTAATATGGAAGATCTTTTATTACCTTTACGAGTCACTTTTATTTTTCCCTGACGGAAGTTTATACTAGATATAGTAAGACTAGCTACCTCAGAAACTCGAAGCCCAGTGCCTAAAATGAGGCTTATAATGGCTATATCTCTTTCTTTATCACGCTGAAAAAAACTATATTTTCTTGGTGATATATCTTTCAACATTTCTCCGTAAACATTTGCTAAAAATTGAAGAAAGGCTACATTATCCTTTTCGTTAAATATCATGTTTGCAACGTCATCTGCTTTTTCCTTATGTAGCTCAATTTTCTCCATAACATTACGTGAGATATAAATTTCCCCGTATTCATTTTCTGTATTCTGAGCCAAATAATTGAATAGTGATTTTAAAGCAAAGAAGACTTCTTCCTCAATGAGCGTGAAGCGCCACAGTCTAATGAGGAAGTGGGAGATGAATTAGTTAAAATGCTAAATTTAATTATATTTGCAAAGTTCTTAATTATTAATATTTTATTTATACAGAGTAATTTGTTACTTATTTAATATTTTATTGTTAGAATGGATGCAAGTTGCAGGAGATGATTTACATAATTGTAAATATTATCTTTTTGTTTTTGAATATATGGAGGAGGGACGAGATTGTTAAGTAATATTTTTTCCTTTAATTAGATTTAGTAGTAGAACAAAAATTTATTTTTTTGTATATGATGATTAAAAAATGAAAAGGAGATGCTAATAAATGAAAATACCTTGTTTTGTCATGCGTGGAGGAACGTCAAAAGGATTATTTTTTTTAGATAAACATTTACCTTCAAATAAATCGATTAGAGATGAGGTTATTTTAAAAGCGTTAGGGGCAGGAAATGCACGTGGTGTTGATGGGATGGGTACGTTAGATCCTTTATCAAATAAAATTGCGATTATTCGAATTTCCAATACACCAGGAATAGATATTGATTATTTATTTTTACAAGCAGATTTAAAGAGAAGGATATTAGACGATAGTGTAAACTGTGGAAATATAATTGCAGCTGTTGCTCCCTATGCAGTAGAGAGCGGACTAATTAAAGTCGGATCAGGAAAAGAAACTATAACAATAAGAAATTTAAATACAAATGTAATTGTTGAATCAACTATAGCCACTAAAAACGGAAATGTTGTATATAACGGAGATATTAAAATTGACGGTGTTCCGGGTACAGGAGCTCCAATAAATCTTAATTTTAAAAATTCTATCGGCTCAGTTACAGGGAAGTTATTTCCTACAGGTGCAAAAATGGATGTTATTAATGGAATTAATGTATCTTGTGTCGATGTATCAGTGCCATTAATTATAATTCGAGCCAGTGAATTGGGAATTATGGGAGATGAAAGTCCAGAATTGTTAAATGCAAATAAAACATTTTTACATGACATTGATCTCATTAGAAAAAAGGTAGCTCGTCTTGCAAATTTAGGTGACGTATCAAATAAGGTAATCCCTAAGATTGCGATAATTTCAAAACCTAGGAAATCTGGCACTATTACATCAAGATATTTTATTCCTCACCAATGTCATAGCACTCATGCAGTAACAGGATCACTCGCATTATCGGCAGCCATAAAAATTAATGGTACAACTGCATACCATGTTGCACAAAATAATGATTTAAATAAAATGAAAAAATTGAATCAAATTATAATAGAACACCCAGCGGGGAAAATTCAAACAGAATCAGTTATTGAGGAGTCAGCTAATGGATATGTAATTAAGAAATCTAGTATTACACGAACAGCAAGGTTACTTTTTAAAGGAGAATTAATAATACCTTGATCAATGAATTATTTTTCTTGATATAGTTTTAATGGCACATTTTTTAAGCACCGAGAAATTTAAAGAATAACGTTTCTCGGTGCGTATATTTATTAAGGAGGCCTACATTAAATGGATAATCTTAAAAAAGCGACATTTTTTATGGTTCTTTCAGGAATTAGCTTTTCACTTTCTGGATTTTTTGCAGAACATGCTATTATATCAGGGGATTTCTTTGTAACTTTAACAGCAAGGTTTTTTATTCCTTTTCTATTCTTAGTCCCTTTTATTATAAAAAGAATGGGGGAAATTTCATTTTGGAGTAATAGTTATAAACAATTACCTCGAGCTTTTTCTATTACCTTTTCACAGGCATTATTTTTTCTATGTGCAGCTAAAACCTCCCTTTTTATAGCAATGGTTTTATATAATACAGGTCCTATTTTTATCTGTCTTATTACTCTTTTTTCAAAGACAAGGCGTGCGACAAGAGTAGAAATAGTAGCAGCATTTCTAGGATTTTTTGGAGTGTTTCTTGTTTTAAAAAATGGTGGTATTGATTATGAAGCATTTCTTTATTTAGGAGTAGGTTTACTTTCAGGATTATCCTTAGCATTTTCACAATTTTTTTTACATAGAAGTGCACAGACGGATGATAATCTATCCATTATGGCCTATACATACCTATATGGGACGATAATATCGGGTGTACTCTCTGCATGTTTTTCAAAGGGGAATTATATTGATGTATTTACGAATAATACAATGGTACTAGTATTTTTATTCTTAATGGCAATGGGAAGTTTAGGGAATCAATGGTTTAGAGGAAGGGCGTATAGGTTAACTACGAGAATTTCAAATTTATCTGCGTTGTTATATTTAAACATTTTGTTTTCACTGCTACTAGATATATTGTTTAATAATAGTATTCCATCAGTTATTCAAATTACAGGTGCTATTTTTGTGATGGGTAGTGCTGTTATTCCAATTATAATACGCGTAAATAAACAGCAAACAGAACAAAGAAGGGCAGCAAGTTCATAAAAAATAGAGTATATAAAAGGTTTCCTTTTTATATTTTGATGATATTTTTATGTATAATAATGAGTTTAATGGTTTCATATATTATATGTAATTTGTTATTGTGTAAAGAATTACATTAATATTTGCAAGATGAATTATGCAAGAAAAACCCTAAATCTAAATCATGTTCCTTTAAAAGGAATTTTAGTTAACATTCGTAGTTGGCATTTGCATGTTAATCCATAAATAAAAATTTATATTTGACGGGATGTATAGGAGAATGATGTAATTGTAACAATTAGATGACAGAAATTATTCTGTGTATAATTTATAGGTGTAAATGCTTTTTAATTTAGTGTAATTTCATTCATGAAAAAGTACGTTTGAAAATAGAACGTACTTTTTAAATACATCTTTATGACCCTAATTCTAGGAATACTGTTTTATTATGTATGAATTTAGTGTGGAACATTATATAATGAAGCTCTTTTAAATCAGTCTCTTCTAACCCAGTTTAAACATTGTGAAAAACGGATTAACGGTATGAATAAAAAGAATTACCCTGAACAATCTGAAAAGGGAAGAGTGATATCATAAAAAAATATAATAAGGAACGATGCACATCAAATAATTTAAAGGGGGGGTTGGAACAAAGAATCAGTTCTCCTAATTAAACACTCCATTTAATTAGGAGAACTGATTCACTTTAATTTTACATTAAATCCGTGTTTAATTGATAATTGTATTTGGACGTATATCCTCGTATACTAATATTTAGTATACTCATTGTACAATGATATAATTATGTCGACTTGATTTTATACTGAAGTTAGTTGTGTCATTATATATTTATTTTAAATTATTATATTGGAGATGGTGAATTGTTTTATAGAGTATTAAACATGTATAGTATTATGACTTTTGATAAAGATTTATTTAATGACATTCAAAAAAACATTCAAAGTTCAAAGGGGTATGTGTCTCATATTAATACTAAAACCAATATAAGAAATATAAATCCTAGATATAAAACATATTTAGATTATAAACAAGCTTTGTATACAAAGTATAAGCCGTTGGATCCTATAAAGAAAAAAGAAGGCGCAAAATATTCTTATATAGCTCTATTGCCAGAACATATTGAAAATAAAAAACTAGATGAGCTATATGAAAAATTTGGTGTTCAAGATGACTTTATAAATGAATATGAAATTGTTCAAGAGGATCAGTCAGGAAATTATACTGCGGTTCATAAGCCATTACCTATTGAATATTTAGCATACGAAAATTTACTCGACATGGATAAAAAGCTAGAACTAGTTGATGGTGAAAGTTTAAGTAGAAATTTTGTAATGCAAAATTATAAAAGGATTGTATTACTCCCATTTTTAATTAAAAATAATGAAGTTTATTCTGAAGGCTATGTCATCGCCAATATTTATGACGTTGGTATCATCACATTACAGGTTACAGTCACCTTTGAGGATAAAACCGTATCAGTACCTACAGATCTACCTAGAAAATTCACTATACCAGAAGTTCATTTTTATAAATCAAAAAAATATTATACTTCTAATGACTTTTGGGAGAAATCTATTCACAAAAATATAAGCATTGACCAAATTATGTCATACTATGTTAATCAACTTTCAACTTTAGGAAAGATATCACTTACTGAAAATCCGATTGACCGAAGAATTAACTGGGTGTTTGGTGATTACCAACTTAATAGATACAGTAATCATAAGGAATTTATTAAAAATAATGAAAAATTATATTATAGTTATTTATTTAATGGAGATAAAGAACGTGTTAATAGGCGTTCAGATGAGGAAATTAGTATATCTTTAAAAGAAGCACTTATTGTTAAAAGTAATGACCATGCCTATATGTGTAGTCCCACATTTTCTATTCTTAGTTTTGGTTATACAACCTTCTATAATATGGCTAAAAAATATTTAGAAAAAGATGAAAAACACCTTAAACGTTCAAAAGTATATAACGAAAAACTACAAAATATATATAAAAAGC
>NZ_JBMOWC010000085.1:0-13335 GCF_049310765.1 Bacillus sp. PSXD-155
AGTTCTTTATATTGTTTTTGCTTTAAGCAATCTTTTATTACGTATTTTACATTTTCTACATATTTTAATCTTTTATTTTGAGTTAGTGCAAATATGTTATTCGGATCAATACCAAGTCTTTCTGATAATTGATATAACAATATACTAGATGGATAAATCATACCTTTTTCAATCTTGCTAATTTGACTTTGTGAACATATTCCATGACATAATTCGGATTGTGATATATTTTTTTTAATTCTAAGTTCTTTAATGGTAATACCCAAATCGTTAAATTCCATTTTTCCACCTACTATTTAGCACTTTATTAATATAAGAACATTCTCTAACCTTAATGTAAAATTAATATAGTTGCAATTATTGTTTTAAAGGGCTTATCGTTTCTATAAGATGGTGAGATTTTTTTATGTACAAAAAAGACACCAAAAGGTGCCTTTCGCCGACTTGGACCACGTTCATTTAATATAAACCTATCTGTATTTTCACATGCTTCTCTAATCCCTCTATTTTACATTTGATAAAATAAAATCCTAATATTACCAATAATTAAATAAATATTTCTACATATTCAAGATATTTACATAAATTACAAAAGTGATACATTTAAGTTGTAAGCTATAAAAACTATTAAAGGGGGATTTATTATGTTCAGGAAATTAGTAGTAGGAGCAGTAGCAACAGGTATTGCATTAACAGGGGGAATTGGTGCAGCTTCAGCTGATACGCAAAAAGCTGTGAGCTCTCCGAAGCAAGCAACATGCTCAATTCCTTATGAGTATTCTAATGGTAAATTCAAAAGAACTCTTTATTACTCAAATGGAGTATATGCTAATAGTTTTAATGAAAATGTTTGTGGCGGGACGATTACGTGGTACTTAAAACATGTTCAAAATGGAGTTGCTTTTTACGAAGGTAATTTAAAATAGTAGATTTTTTGAACCTCATTTATTGAGGTTCTTTTATTTTTAGTTTTTAAACTGATTCTCTATAAAAAAGACACCCTAAGGTGCTTTTTGCGATTTGATCCATTGTAATATGGTGTTAAATTCCAGTCTGATTATTATTTTACCACGTTAAGTAGTTTCGGTTATTGAGAAAAAATACAACTCATTGTTTGAATGCGAAAAAGCCCTAGGGGGACTAGGACTTTTTGCTAGAATGAATAAGATTTAAAAAAGGACTTATATAACGTAACATATGAATGTTTCGTAAATGTATCAAAAAAGTGAACAAAAGCGTTAATTTTAATAAAAAAAGCTCCGCGATAAAAGCTACGGAGCTTCATAAGGTCGAGTTATGTCGTACTCACAAGGGATTTTAACATGAATGTTGTGGTAAAAATACTGGTAAATTTATCCCATAAAACGCCCGCTGATTAGAGTTTCACTTCATTCGAAGGAATTTATGTTTTATAAATTAGATTATAATAGTTGATATTCTCCATATTGACCAGAAAAGAACTAAAAATTCTAGTGAAATTCCAAGTGTTCGTTTCCTAGTTTTTTGAAATTCTTTTATTAAATAGCCAACAGCACTAATTGCTATAAGAATGAAAAGAATAAGTTCGAGTGTAACTGGCATTTTATCTACTCCTAATACATTAATTTGTTATATAGAGATTATAAGATATTTTTGCGGCTAGTGGTGAAAAATTTAATAAAACTATCTCTAATGGAGTTTTGTTTGAACTTCTAAAAGTATTTGTGAAAACCATTGTACGTAAAATTTCTGCGTATGTTTTTAGGAAACAAATTTTAGAAAAAGATAACAAAAACCCCACTCCTCGTCGCCGGCGGAAGCAAAAGGGTGGGTTTCGTAAAAAATAAATGAGTCCTAATGGATATAATGTACAAAAGAAAAGAGGCTTTCTTATGAAAGGATAGACTTTCATGTGTCATCACTATTAATAATGATGTGTTATTTTTATATAGAAACGAATAAGGAACAGAACAAGTTATAGTTTAAAGGGATAAAATGGTGGGATTGTATTGAGAAATTTTTTTGAAACAACAATATTCAGAAAATTAAAAGTTTTACTGGAAGATTTTTGTTATTATGTTAGTAATCTATAGACAAAGGAGAAGGGGCTATATGAGTGTACATGTAATAAAAAAGGAAGAAATCAATTTACTTTTACATGAGTGGTATAGAGAAATTCGTTCACAGAATTTCTCTAAGGCAAAGGAATTAAAACAAAGTATTGATACAAAAGTTAATAGTATGGAAGAAGATCGAAAGAATACAGAGTTTTATTCACTTGTAGATTTTAGATTTAAAATGTTAAGTGCAGAGTTTTATCCCCATCAATCTGACATATCTAAGAATGATCTAAGAAAAATGAAGTTAGATGAAGCTCCATCAGATGAATCTTTATTATATTATTACCATTTCTTTAAGGCTTCTCATGCTACAGTAAACGGTGATTTTAAAGTGGCTGAAAAGCATTATGAAATAGCAGAATCTTTGTTGGGAAATATTCAAGATCCAATCGAAAAAGCAGAATTTAACTTTAAGCTATCAAGCTATTATTATCACGTTTGCCAGCCTATTTTAGTAATTCAATATGCAACTAGAGCAAGGAATACATTTGAAGGGCTGTACGGGTATAGCAGGAAGGTGGCAGCATGTGACAATGTTCTGGGTTTAGCATGTGTAAAGCTAAATGAATTTGAACAAGCAGAAGTTTATTTCATGTCGTCTCTGGATATTTTGAAAAAGCAGAATGAAGAGGAGCTAATGTTACGAGTTCGACATAGTTTAGGGGTTATGTATGCAGAGCAAAACCTATCTGATTTAGCACTTCGTTACTTATCAGAAGTATCACAAAAAATTCCGAATCACTTTAGAGCGATTTTTTTGGAAGCTAGAGAGAATTTAAAGTTAGGAAAGACAAAGCTTGCAGCGTCCTTAATTGAAAAAGGATTAATAATTTGTAATGAACTGGAACAAAAAGAATATGAACATCATTTTACAATTCTAAAAGAAATGAATGAGAATGTTTCTGCTGAAGAATTAGAGTTAGCCATTTCTAAAGGAATTTCTTTCTTTAATGAAGTAGGTTTATGGCAATATGTCCAGGAATATGCTGAAAAATTAGCGGTTAAATATCATGAAGAAGGAAATTCAATAAAATCTAGTGAATACTTCTATTTAGGATATAAAGAAAAAGAAAAAGGTTTTCAGAAAGGGGCTTTAAAATGAAAAGGATCATCAGCAGTTCAATTGGATTAATAATTACGGTCATACTATTAAATGGAGTAAATGTTTCAACGGACCAATCAAAGGTCAATACAACAAGTGTTATACAATATACGCATGGAGAGCCGTGGGGCTGAAGAAATATTGAAGTATAAAGAGTTGTTAGATCGAAGGATGATTACCGAAGAAGAGTTCTAAGTGAAGAAAAAGTAATTAATAAGTATATAAATAAAAAAACGCTCAGATGAGCGTTTTTTATTTATATATTCGCAAGTAAAATAACATAATATCACTATGAATCCTTATAACAATATGAATTTTTGCATATTTTAAAATTCAATATATCCCTTAAAAACTTTTAATTGTATAATATATTTTGTCATATTTTTAGATTTTTCGACATAAACCAACAAAAATAGAGAACGTATTGGGAGAAGACATTATGTATACAAAACTATTAAAATCAATTACATCATTATCACTTATTGGTGGTGCGTTGTTATATACAAATGGTAGCGATGTAAAAGCTGCTGAAGTGGGTGTTTTTTCTGATGTGCCGACATCACATTGGTCATATCCTGCGATTAAAGATTTAGCGAGTAAGAATATTATTTCCGGTTATGGAAATGGGATATTTGGTTTTGGAGATGTTGCGACAAGGGAGCAAGTTGCGGCTTTAATTTATCGAGTGTTAGTACCGAATAAACAAGGCGGTTCGTTTAGTAATGATGGAACTCGTTACGTATTAAAGGATGGGTCTACGTTTAAAAATCCTTACGGTGATATTAATCAAAGTTCTACAATGTTTCCAGAAGAGGTATTAACTTTAACGAATTTAGGAGTTTTTAAAGGTGATGAAAATGGCCAATTTAGACCGAAAGCTTCTGTGAGTCGTGCGGAAATGGCACAAATTCTTACAAATGCTTTCCATCTTGCGGCAAAACAAAAACATACCTTTAAGGATGTTCCAAATCCATTTTGGGCAGAAAACGCAATTAGTGCAGTGCAGTCAAATGGAATCGCAGATGGCACAGGGAACGGGAATTTTGAACCGTATGGCACAGTAACACGTGAACAGTATGCGCAGTTTTTATATAAAACTTTGAAGTATAAAAATGCTGATGTGAAAGACACAGGAGATGCGGCATTATTAACAGCTTTTAAAGAGGAAGTACAAAAGCGTATTAATACATACGAGACAAATATTACACTTCCATATAAAACGAAAAACAATAATACAAACGAAGTGATGAATACACTTTTTAACGCATATAAAGAAGTTGCAAGTAAAAATGAGTATACAAATAATAATAGATCGAATGTTTCATATGGACTTTCTGGATCACCTGGAAATTATACATTTACACTTAAGATTACATATCGTGAAACGAAAGAACAGACGGAATATGTCATGAAACAAGCGAAAGCAATCGTTTCTTCTATTACTCAAGTTGGAATGGATGATCACGAAAAAGTGAAGGCGATTCATGATTACGTAGTAAAACATGTTTCTTATGATACGTCTTATAAAGCTTACACAGCATATGAAGCACTAGTAAATCGTTCTGCGGTTTGCCAAGGTTACGCACTATTAACTTATCAATTATTAAAAGAAGCAGGAATTGAAAATCATTTCGTGACAGGAACTGGGGACGGACAACCTCATGCTTGGAATTTAGTGAAAATCGAAAACAAATGGTATCACCTTGATACAACATTCGATGATCCGGTGCCAGATGAACAGGGCCGCGTAACGTATTCGTATTTCAATTTATCAGATGAACAAATCGCAAGAAATCATGAGTGGAACCGCGGAGACTATCCGCAAGCTACAACAAATTATTATAGTACACTGACAAACAAAATTGCGGCAGGTAGTACGAAAACGCCTGCATATCAGCAAATATTAAAAGATACAAAGTTAAACTATTTAGGAAATGAATATATCGTAAACAACTATACTGAATTAAAAAATAAAATGCAGCAGCGCTATAGTGCGAAACCAGAGAAAATTGAAGTGCTGTACAAGCAATCAATGAATGGTGCACTGCAAGATGTGAAAAAGGCAATTGGCGAAATCGATTATCCGCAAGGGGCAAATCGAGTTTCTTATAAAGCGGAGCCTTACAATGCGAAAGAAGGGTATTCTTTAGTGACAATTACGTTTACGTATTAAGAATGAGAAAAAAGCATCTGTTTCAGATGCTTTTTTTTATTATATTGATTCGACAAAATATGACAGGTGAAAACGAATTGGTCTGTTATGATAATTTTTGAAATTTTACATTTTGGAGGATTAATCATGAATAAAAAGAAGATTTTCGCTGCGTTAATAGGAATTGTAGCCTTATTTATAATTATTAATGTAGTTGTTACGAAAGAGAAAACGACATCAACCAGTGAAAAAATGTACTCTGAGAAAGAATATAATAAATTAGTAGATGAACATTTTGAAGAGACGCAAAAGTTGAAAAGTGATATGAGTGTGTTAGAAACTGAAAAAAAATCTCTTGATGAGCAAGTGAAGAAGTTAAAAGATGAGTTAGCGAAAAAAGAGCAACAAGTAGCACAGCAGCCGGTTCAACAAGAACAACCAAAGCAAGAACCACAACAACCAGCACCAGCGCAACAGCTGGAAAAGAAAGAAGAGCCAAAACCGGAACAACCTACTGGAGCATTCGAAAACCCTATGAAAAGCATAAACAAAACAGAGGCAATGAATAAAGTAAAAGAAAAAGCGAAGCAAGATTTCCAAGATGATTATATGACACAAAACTTTGTTGCGGAGGAACAATCAAAAGCATTTGATTTCTTAAACAGTATTGAAATTAAATCACAAGAAGAATTAAATGTAATGAAGAATGCATTGAAAGATTTTTCTAACGACTTTATGACCGCGAAGTTTGTTTATGAAGAGCAAATGAAGGCGAAGAATAAGCAAGGGTAAAACAAAAACGCTATCTTTTAAAAAGGTAGCGTTTTTGTTTTGGGTTATAAAGTTATTCCTACATTTGACATATACAGTCTAACTGTATAAAATGGAACTATTCAGTTGAACTATATAGTTTAGCTATATACTTATCGTTACATTGGAGGTCTTTATGAATAGAGATAAAAATTTACCATTAACGGAAACAACGTATTACGTTCTTTTAGCTTTATTAGAACCAGCCCATGGTTATTTAATTATGCAAAAGGTAGAGGAACTGAGTAATCATCAAGTGAAAATCGCAGCGGGTACACTGTATGGCGCGGTTGAAAATTTATTAAAACAAGGATTAATAGAATCAGTAAAAAGTGAAGATAAACGAAGAAAAGTGTATGTCATTACGGAACGAGGGAAAGAAGTATTACACTTAGACTTTATGAGAATGCAGCACATTATTGCGGTTACAAAAAGTTTATTACACGTATAGTTAGGGGGAAACGATGATGTGGAGATTGAAATTCTTTTTAGATTTTGAGAAAGAGGAAAAATGGTTAGAAGAGATGGCTTGGAAAGGCTATCAACTAGAAAGCAATACATTTGGTTATACATTTAGATATACAGAACCAGAAGATGCGACGATTAAAATAGACCATAGAGTATTTAGTAGAAAAAGTGATTTTATTAATTACTGCACATTATTTGAAGATAGTGGCTGGGAGCATATAGCTGGTAATCGGTGGTCAGGTACGCAATATTTTAAAAAGGTAGATGAAGAAAGTGAAGATGACATTTTTTCAGATCCAATGTCACGGGCAGGGAAGTATAAGCGTCTATCTAAAACATTTTTAGAATTAGCGATCTGTTATTTGCCGATATTATTTTTATTTATGTATAGTAATACAATGAATTTAGGGGCCTTTGTAAATCCGAAAGAACTATACTTGACGCCAGGATTATGGGATAAGCAAGGTGTATCATTTCTATGGTCATTGTTATTTGAAACGCCATTTGCATTAATGAGAGGACTTTTTTTGACATTTATCCCCGTTGCGACATGTATGTTTTTCGTTTGCTCGTATAAAGCAAATCGATTGTATGAAGAGAGAAGATGATAGGAGAAATCCCCTTAAAGTAGATGCTTTGAGGGTTTTTTAATGTATAAATAGGGAATTTGGTAATCATTAACATTAATTCCTTTTTGTTTATGTTTAAATATGATATCATTTTGATAATATTCCTTAGGAGGATGATTATCATTAATATACTTTTAGGTATTATTGGAGCAATTGTTTTACTTGCCTTTGTTATCCATCCAGGAGTCCCAGACAAACGTGTCCCTCTACAAAATAAACTTGCAGTAATCCTTCCATTGATTGTTATAGCCGGTTTAATTTCTTTATATATATAATTAAAACAAGAATAACATTAAGATAGGTAGAGAAGTATATATCTGCTTTTCTACCTATGCGTAGTTTAATAAAAATGCTCATCAACATTTTCACTACTATTGTTCTTTTGTTAATTGCTGCATGGACTACAAAATGAACTAATACAGAGGGCCAGCATAAATAAATTATTGTATTTCTCAATATATAAAACAACTTAACGTGGTAAAATAATAGTTGGACGGGAGTCCAATACATATTATTAAAATTAAGATGGTTCAAGTCGGAGGAAGGCACCTTAGGGTGTCTATTCTTTTTTATAAAAAGAAAATTGTACGTTTAGACGCATTTTAAATACAAAATAACCGATTCCTTATACGTTAAGAAACCGGTTATTTATTTCCCTACTTTTTTAGAGAGCTTTTTCTTATAATGGTCTTAAATCATAAATAAAAGATAGAGTAAAAACTATATAAGAAATAAATGTCACGAAAACAAGAAAACATATAAACTGAGAATTAGATACATATTGTTCTATTCTTTGTTTCATGTTAATTCGCATTATTTTTCAAATGTGAAGTATCAATTGGAATTTGAGCTTTCCAAGATCCAATTATTTTTCCAATTCTAGTTATATTTACGTCTAAAGTAAGGGGCTGTTTAAAAGCGTCTTTTCCTTTAGAATCTATAACAAATGTAGCAACACCTTCAGGTTTATCATTATCACGAATGCCTACATCATTTAATTTTTTACCTGCTGCCATAAGTTCAAAAGGAAGACGATCATCTGAATCATGGATAAATGATAGTCTCCCGTCATTTTTAATCTCAGGGTTTTCTTCTTGTTGTCCATTAATTTTACCATCACTTTCAAGATCTAATCCTGATGTATCAAATTCGAATGGTACTAAACTTCCGTCAGCTTTTTCCATTCTATAATGAACTGATATACGTGAATCTGCGATAAATAATTCTTTGAGATGTACAGTAATACTTTGATCTGTAATTTTTTCATCAATAGGAATATATTTACCATTCTTCATCATATCTTGTATGACACCATTTTCATCTCCTATTCCTTCATTTACAACTTTATCATTTGTAATTGCATCAGAAAAATATGAAGCAACATTTGTAGCCGCTACTTGTACTTGTGGAATCATTGCTGTTGTGAAAAGTGCTGCTGCAGCTACTGCTGTATAAATGAAACGTTTTGATTTTTTACTCATGTTTGTAAAGATTCCCTTCTTTTGTTGCTTTTTGTGATTTATATTAGAAACATTGTCTAACTTGGAACGACTTTCAAATGTTTTCCATGCTTGTTCTATATCAATTTTGATTTCTTGTGGTGAATTTGCAGATTCTTCATCTAGCATTACGTTTTCCCATTGATTTAATTTACTAATTTCTATTAATAAATCTTGGCATGCTTCACATGTATCTAGGTGCTTTGTGAATTCCTTTCTTATATCATGAGAAAGTTCTCCATCAATATATGTTTGAATAAACCCGATATCATAACATTTCATTTGTTATGCCTCCTCCATTTGTTTATAAATCTTGCGAAATTTCATTTTGGCTCGGACTAATAATGTTCCAATAGAAGATATTTCAATTTGAAGTACTTCTGCAATTTCTTTATATTGAAAACCAGAGAATTTCATTAGTAAAAGGGTTCGTTCTCGATCATTCATTTTATTTAGTATCGTTTGGACCTTTGTAATTTCTTCTTTTCTTATCCAATCATCGTCTAATGATGAAACATTTTGTACTTCATGGTATTGGATTTCTTTATCAATCTTCGCTTGTTGCCTTTTTTCAGATCGAAAATGGTTATAGGCTACATAAGTAGAAGATTTAATCAACCATCCAGGTATGTTTTCAATTCCTTTCCAATCGCTACGATATAATTGTAAAAATACTTCTTGCGCTAACTCTTCAGCGATAGATTGATCTTTAACAATCCAGATGATTTGTTTCACAGCGTAAGCATAGTACTGCTTAAATAAATCTTCAAAGGTCATATCAGAAGCATGACTTTCTTCATTTTCTATGGTTAACATGTTCGTTTAGACCTCACTTTCAATTTGATACCTGTATTATAGAGAAACCAGAAAAACAGATTTTGTGACAGTTTTTCTGGATATTTTTTTATATTTTTTATTATGTACTAAAAAAGCATTCATCTGATTAAAAGATAAATGAAAACATAAAAACTATAACTCTTGCAGTAGTTGTCTATTAATGTACAAGAAAACAGTTAGTTTGTTGCCAAATTGCATTTAAACGTACGATTTTCTTTTTTCTAAATAAGAGTCTTGCCTTAAAGAAGATAAATTTTCAATGGATGATTACGATGAATATATAGATAAAGTTCATCCATATATTTGTAGAAAGGAGGAATTCAAATGAAGAGAGATGATAATAAGATTGGTCACTTTATATCTGAAAAAGGAAAGGAAGATTTTCAAATTGCCTACGATGAATCAATGGCACTCCTTCCAAAACCTAACGAAACGAAAGATATAAAAACTAAATATGGCACAATTCGTGCTTATTACTTTACTAAAGAAGAAAACAAACATAAGGAACCAATACTCTTACTCCCTGGACGTGGTGCATCTACTCCAATGTGGGTCCCAAATTTAGAAGGGCTAAGGGAGAAAAGGCCTGTTTATACGATAGACTTACTCGGTGAACCTGGGATGAGTGTGCAAACGAAGGTGATTGAAAACCAAAAGCAACAAGCAGAATGGCTAAATGAAGTAATTGAAGGATTAGGTTTAGAAAAAGTGCATATCGTGGGTGTCTCCATTGGAGGCTGGACAACAATGAACTTGGCTAGATATAATCCTGAGCATATTGCTACGGCTAGTTTATTAGATCCAGTCTTTGTATTTGCGCAAATATCCATAAAAATGATTCTGGCATCTATTCCAGCTTCCGTTCCTATTGTACCTAAGTTTTTAGGAGAAAAGATGTTAAGCTATGTTTCTGGAGGAGCAGAAGCAAGTGACGATGAGCCTATCGCTAAGTTAATCGAGTCGGGTATGCGTAACTATAAACTGAAAACACCAGCGCCTGATTTATTTAGTAAAGAAGACTTAAAAAGTATTGATATTCCAGTGCTTGCACTTATGGCTGAAAAAAGTACAATGCACAATTCGGTAAAAGCAGTTGAAACTGGAAAAAAATACGTTAAAGATATTGATATAGTTAATTGGAAAAATGCATCTCACGCAATCAATGGTGAGTTCTCTAACGAGGTTAATGCTAGGATCCTTGATTTTGTAGAAAAGCATTCTAAGGATAACTAAGTTGAAAGTGGAAAATATGTTGTCATAACAACTTCATCTCTATATAGCTATTTAGGGGGTTTAGCCCATTTTTTATTTTGGCATAGTTTAATTCTTCTACTTTCATGAATATGTACAATTACATAAAATTTCAGTGGAAAAGAGAGTATACTTTCATATTGTGTAATAAAGATAAAGCCTGCCTACGGAAATAGGCGGGCTTTTTTTACTTATAAAGAAAAGACAACCTTTAAGGTGTCTTTCTTCGATTTGAAACATTTTACTAGGTTAAGTTTTTGTGATAATGAACTCTTTTAATTGGAATGAACCTACGCAGTACATCACTTTATTCTTAAGCATCATTCTCAACAAAAGTGAAGATTTTCATTATCTTTTTCACTACAAAGGGTAATAATTTAGAAGCTAAAAATGCAAGTACGAAAGCAATTCCCCATGTTTTCATCCATGATTTGAGAAATAAAGCTGTATATCCAACATTCATTGAAACCATGACGAAAGAGATAATACTAGATATACCTAAAATCATTAAGATATTAAAAATTAATGGTTCAAATTTTTTATTGATTTTCAAAATTAACACCTATTTTCTATATATGCTTTGCTGCCCGATTTCACCAACATCTAATCTTACAGTTTGAAATCTAGGTTGTCCAGTTTGTTTTATTTTTCTGCAATAGCAATATTATATGGAATAGAGTTTCACCATATTGCTATTAAACTAAAATTTTAAGATTGAACCTAAACGAAATTTAAAGTATCGAAGTTCATTTTGGAGGGGGATGTAATACTACATCTTACACTTAAACTGCACATTGCGTATTTTTTATGAAGAAAAGACACTCATATAAAAGTGTCTTTTCCGATAGTTTTTTAGCAGAAGCAAGCAGCTCCAACGATGATTAATAAAATAAACAATACAACTAATAAAGCAAATCCTCCAGCGAAGCCACAGCCACCACAACTACCACCAAAGCCCATAACAGTTCCTCCTTTTAATAGGAAGGGAAAACCAAGGGGTCACTCATGTGTTTTAACGGATTCCATTTACTGTATGCTTTTACGAATGAATGGAGCAGGTCCTTTTCAAAATAGATTTATCCCGCTATTTGTCGGGGAGTAAGACCTCGATTGATGAGGGCAGAATATATTCTTAGAAGGAATTCAAAGGCAAAATAGGAGAGTCTATATCATTCTTTAAAAGCGAATAAATGAAAAATAAAATATCCAAAAATATAGATAGAAATCCGCTTTTATACCTTTCAATAAAAGAATACTAGCATTATATATTATAAGGAATACTTGTCCTTAATTGTAAATGAAAGGGGGGAATTGGTATGAGTTATGGCTATGGTCACCCTCCAAAAAAATGCTGTGAACATCATAATGAAACTTTATCAACGGGTATATTACGTAGACATTCCGCTACGTTATTTCTTACTGTGGATGCTATGAATGTTGATCCCGACGATACTCGTAGAGTAACTGTTGAAATGTTTGATTGGTCATCTGGTTCTCCGGTATTGTTACCATTAATAGACCCTTCAACGCAAACATTGCCACCTAATCGATATGTTACTTTTCGTTCAGCAGCTCTTCCTCCAGCACTTTTTGCTTATGAAGTAAGAATCATTCGTCCGAAAGATAGAGATGTTGTTACGAATGTTTTTGGTCTTAGTGCAATCGTATTTAACCCACAAGAAGGAAATAATGTTTTACAACATGATTTAGCAAAATTAGACCTTAAATAGCTTTTATAAAAGTCTATTTATTGAGCATGATTAAAAAAAGAGTAGGATGTAATGAACTGCACCCCAATTGTTAGACACAGTCTAACAATTGGAGGTGCAGTTTTTCTATGGCTAAATTTACAGCTGATGAAAAAATACAAATCGTTCTACGTTATTTGAACGGAAATGAAAGTTATCGAGAAATGGGTAGATCGCTCGGTATAAGTGACACAATCATTTTGAATTGGGTAAACCAATATAAACAGAATGGTCTGGAAGCTTTTCTAAAACGATGTACAAATTACACACAACAATTTAAACTAGACGTACTAAACTTTATGATTGAAAACGGTATGTCCTTATTTGAGACGGCAGCTATCTTTAATATTCCTGCCCCTTCAACGATTTCTGTTTGGAAAAAACAGCTCGAAACACAAGGAATTGATGCCCTTCAATCTAAGAAAAAGGGGCGTCCATCCATGAAAAAAGATTCAAATAAACAATTAAAACAACCTTTAGCTGAAGGGTCAGTCGAAGTACTTGAAGCACGCATTAAACAGCTTGAGATGGAAAATGAGTACTTAAAAAAGTTAAATGCCTTAGTTCAAAACAAGGAAAAATCACAAAACAAGACAAAGCGCAAGTAGTCTATGAATTAAGGCATAAATATTCGGTCAAGGCACTCGTGGAGCTAGCTACTATTCCTCGAAGCACGTATTATGATTTAGTAAAGAAAATGAATCGTCCAGATGTAGATGCCGATTTGAAAGCTGAGATTA
>NZ_JBMOWC010000086.1:0-12616 GCF_049310765.1 Bacillus sp. PSXD-155
TGTTATAAAGTTGGAATTTGATTAAAAACAATAAGTTTCATAAGTTTCATAAGTTTTATAACGTTTCTTCGAATTAAATCTATTTGAATTTTATGTTTTTTAAGGGGAATTTTAAATTTATAATAAAATATAATTTCATTTTCTATAAAAGATTTTTTATGAATGGAATTGAAAGTCAGTTGACAAATATTAAATTCTGGTTTAAATTTTGAAGTAATTCAATAAACTTTGTTAGGTGAGGCTCCTGTATAGAGAAACGCTGCTGCCCAAAAATGTCGAGAGACGCCAATGGGTCAACAGGAACGGTCGGATTAAGGCCCTTCTTAATGTAGCTGGTTATAAAAACCTATGCTATACAGTGCTAAAACTCAACGAGGGAGTGGTATACGATTTGATAGAAAGGCACCTCTGTGATTTTGGTAGAGCTGTCTTAATATTCATTTATTTGTATTGTGAAAAAACCTTTACTCCTTTTTGAGTAAAGGTTTTTCTGTTTAATTTTATTTATTTTTATCTTGTCTATATTCAAAAAGGAGGTAATTCTAACTAATGAATTGATTGCAATGTAACTATTATTGCTCTAATAAAAAATTTAAGACAGATAAAATAAAACAAAACCACTCATGAAACTCTAGAGTCTCCCTTAGCAATATGAGGAGGAGTTAACATGAAGAAATTATTAAAGGAATTACTTATAACCAAAAATAACTTGGATGCAGAGAAAGTTTTACGTCATCCATCGTATGATATTGCACAAGAAGTAAAAGAGTTTTCAATTGAAGATCAAGTCATATTGCTAAATACGATTCCTGTATTAAAAAGCTCTAAAATTCTTCAATATATGAGTGCAGAAGAAAAATATAATATCTTAATTCACTTATCTGAAAACAAAGCTAAAAAGTTACTAAATTTACAACCGATTGATGAATTAGTAGATTTACTGCTAGCGGTTCATCCGGAAAAACAGGCTAAATTAATGGCGTATCTAGATAAAATCACAAAACATAACGTGAAAAAATTGATGACTTTCAAACCTGAAACGGCAGGAAGTCTTGTAACAAGTGATTTTGTTGCAGTTAGGGGGAATTGGTCAGTAAAAATGACATTGAAGTACATTAGGGAACATTCTAAAAATGTAGAATCAATATCTTATAGTTATGTTCTTGATAGTCATGGTTATCTTGAGGGAATCGTTTCCATACATGAGTTATTACTAGCAGCAGATGAAGAGATATTATCTACTATCATGATTCAAGAGGTAATTTCAGTACACGCTGAAATTGATCAACAAGAAGTTGTAAAAAAGCTACTGAATTATAATTTAGCGGCAATACCTGTCACAACAGCAAATAATAAAATGATTGGTATTATAACATTTGATGACGTAATGAATGTTATGGAAGCAGAAGCTACAGAAGATATTCAAAAGTTAGGCGGAAGTGAACCATTGAATCAATCTTACTTTGAAGCTAGCATTTGGAGCATTTTCTTTAAGCGTCTACCATGGTTATTGCTTCTTTTTGTTGCTGAGGCATATACAGGTACAGTATTAAAGTATTTTGAAGACGAAATTGAAACTGTAGTTGCCCTTGCTTTCTTTGTTCCATTATTAGTAGGTACTGGAGGGAATACAGGAACACAGGTTGTAGCAACAATTACTCGTGCAATTGGTATTGGAGAGGTGAAATTTAAAGACATTTTCCGTGTAATGAAAAAGGAATTTGCAATTGGTATGCTTCTTGGACTTGCACTTGCGGTAGCTGGACTCACTCGTGCTTATATGTTAGGTGTTGGAACAGAAGTTGCACAAGTTGTAGCAATCACTTTATTATTTATTGTTATTTGGGCCTCTCTTGTTGCAGCTGTTTTACCTTTGATTCTAAGAAAATTAAAACTAGATCCTGCAGTTGTTTCAGGTCCATTTATTACAACATTTGTTGACGGAACAGGATTAGTAATTTATTTCATGGTTGCAAAAGCGTTATTAAATTTGTAAGTATACACTCAAATAAATACGAAATGTAAAATAAGTATTTTGCATTGCTTGCTAAGATTTAGTGGGGAACTCGGAAATGAGGAAAATAAACAATTTTATCTTTATTAAAAAATATTTTAAAGGATTCATTGAATGTAATTAATACCGGAGGATAAAACTATGAAACATCTAAGAAAAATCTTCAAACGAATTTTGCTTCTATTTTCTATTTTCATACTTATTGGCATAGGAATATTATTTGGTACTAGCTATGGCCGAGAGCTTCGTATAACAATCGCTGGGAGTATACTAACTTCTCAGCATCCACAATATGCGAAATATACATTCCTATCCCAAAAGGAACTAGATAAATTGCAAGATAGAATTAATCATCCGAAATGGTCAAATAGTGATGAGCATATTTATAAAAAAATAGCAGGAAAAAGATTAGAAGAATTTAAAAATCAACCATTAGAAATTGATGTAGAAACAATTAAAAGTAACAAAGATAGTCGCTTTCTTTTTGAAGGAAAATTAGTTACTATTAGTAATCCCTTCAATGTTAAACTTGTTAGCCATCAAGGAACACAGGGCGCTAACAGAGGAGAAAAAATTAGCGTAATGGCAAAGCGTAATCATGCACTTGTTGCTGTGAATGCAAGTGGATTTGCTGATGAAACAGGAAGGGGTGGGGGAAGTGTTGCTACTGGAATTGTAATAGAAAATGGGAAAGTTATTGATACGAATATGGATAGAAATACCCCTACAATTATTACAGGCTTAACAAAGTTTGGACAAATGATAACAGGAAATTATTCTACACAACAACTTTTGGATAAACAAGTCGTTTCAGCAGCAGGATTTATGCCACAGTTAATTGTAAATGGAGAAAAAATGATTACAGAAGGAGACGGTGGTTGGGGTTCTGCTCCGCGAAGTATTATGGCCCAAAAAGAAGATGGTACAATTATGTTTCTAGTCATTGACGGTAGACAGACGCATAGTATAGGGGCTACGTTAAAAGAGTGTCAAGATATTCTATATGAAAAAGGTGCTATAAATGCAATGGCTATGGATGGTGGTTCTTCTGCTACTCTATATTTAGGAGGAAAGGTTATAAATTCACCTTCTACATTATCACATGAAGATCGTTATTTACCTAATGCTTGGGTAGTAACAGCAAATCCAAAACAAAAAATAAAGATGACAATAGATGGAGAAAAAGTAAATCCCAAAACATTAGATAATATTGGTACAAATATTTAAACCCATGTATGAGCTACTTATATAAATAAAAATTTTAAAACCGCAAAATGTATTAATGCATAAAATCCGTAAAATGAAATCAGTACACAAAAAGGAGAAATTTTATAATTGCATAAAGTTTATGAAAAAATGGGAGTATAATTTGGTATTGTGTAATAAAGATAAGGCCCACCTACGGAAATAGGTGGGTTTTTTGTTGGGTATTTCTATCTCATTGTACAAAAGGGAATTTCTATTAAAACTATAGCATATTTTTATAGCTCTTATATTGAGAAAAAGAAAAGACACCCAAATAAGAGTGTCTTTTCCCATAGTTTTTAGCAGAAGCAAGAAGCTCCAACAATAATTAATAAAATAAATAATACAACTAATAAAGCAAATCCTCCTGCAAAGCCACAGCCGCCACCGCAGCTACCACCAAAGCCCATAATAATTCCTCCTTTAAATAGTAGGAGAAAAATAAGGAGTCACTCATGTATTTTAATGGATTCAAATTACTTTATGTTTTTATGGATTAAATGAGCAGGTCCTTTTGAAAATAAGGGAAAGAGGACTTAAGGCGCTTCATCTGAATATAAATAAATTACACATTTTCTTAAAAATAAACTATCTAATTATATCAATAATAAGATTATATAATGTATTAATCCTAGCAGAAGGGAGGAATATCCATGCAATTAGTTTGTTTTAAAGTAGTAAGTGGACAATACTTCTTAGTTGTAGAAGGTGTAGAGATCCCTGTGCCAATTCCAGCGTTTGCTGCAGCTCTATTAATTGGTTTAGCGCTTTGTTCTTAATTTAAAGAACTCCAAACAGCCCTACCTTTCAATTGATAAGCCCTCAAGTGTAAGAATGCTTGAGGGTTTTTATAATAAAGAAAAGACACCCAAAGGTGCCTTCCTCCGACTTGAACCAATTTAATTTTAATAATATGTATTGGACGCCAATCCAATTATTATTTTACCATATTAAGTAATATTGTACATTGAGAAATTTGGTATACCTCTTTATTTAAACGTAAAAAGCCCTAGAAAGTCTGGGACTTTTTAACATAATGAAAATGATTCAAAAAATGGACTTTTATAACGTAACATACGACTGTTTCATAAATGTATCGTAAAAGAGAACAAAATCTATATTTTGTAAATAAAGATTCAGAGTTATAATATTTGGGTAATACATTATATAATTATAGGGGTGGAGAGCTTGGATAGAACATTTGAGTTTAAAGGGGCAGGGAAAACAGTAGTAAGAATAGAGGGTAACTTCATTCGACTGAAGCGAAGAGGAGCCTTGAATTTTTTAAATCATGGATTAGACGGTGAAAAAAACATTGATATTAACAATATGACTGGTATTCAAATTAAAAAAGCCAATTTCTTCACAAATGGTTACATACAATTTATTTTTATGGGTAGTCAAGAGAGTAAAAAAGGGGTTATGGCTGCAGCAGCAGATGAAAACACAGTTATGTTTACAAAAAAAGAAGAAAAAATGGCTGTAGAAATTAAAGAGTATATTGAGAGTATTTTAGCTAATAAAAGCAAACCTCAAGTTTCTGCATCAGTAAGTGGGGCAGATGAAATATTGAAGTATAAAGAGTTGTTAGATCAAGGAGTTATTACTGAAGAAGAGTTTCAAGCGAAGAAAAAGCAATTATTAGGAATTTAAAAAAGCACTCATATGAGTGCTTTTTTTATTTTAAACCGAATTGAGATTTATTTTGCAATTTACCTTCTTAGAACATGAAGTTCGCATTAGCACCAAATCCTTTTTCTCCAATCTATTTATACATAATTGTATGAAGTTGTTCGCTAGCTTGCCCAGTCTCTGATAAAAATTCCCCGTCGCTAACAATGATAGCTTTAACTTCGTCGTAACTCATTCCATTTTTGATTTGATTGAACTTAGCTTTGCTAATTCCAGGTTTATTTTTCGGAGCTTCTTCTTTTTTAGGCTCTTCTTTAGTAGCTGGCGCTTGTGTTTCTTGTTTAAGGGTACGGCCGCATACCCATCAACTTAAGAAAAGTAAACATCCCCAAAACAAAAAATGAGCTCATTTCTCGAAATAACTAATTGTAGAGAAAGAAAATTTTCATTTAGGGGGTACTTCAAAACCTTAGCTTGATGGCGATGGGGTCTCGTCACACATCCCTAAGTTGCTGGATATGTATGGTGACCCCCATAGCCAAAGAAGTAAGAAGATATTTAGAAGCGCATCAAATTTTGAGGAAGTGCTTGTGAACCAAATCATAAATAAATGAGGTTTTGTATGTTCGATTTTCAAATAATACCCAAGAAGGAGTGGGTTGCAGTTATAGTAATACTCTATTTTTTGTATTTCTATAATAGATAATTTTTTAAAAAAACAGAATTATCTTGACAGTTATTGAATGGATTGATAAGGTTATAAAAAAATATTTCTTATCCAGAGAGGTGGAGGGACTGGCCTTATGAAACCTCAGCAACAGGTCTGCTTAAGTAGACACTGTGCTAATTCCAGCGGGTGATAATCCTGATAGATGAGAGCTTCCGTTTTTATTTGTCAGTAGCGCCCTCTTTTTTAGAGTGCGTTTTTTGTTTTTTCTGGGTAATAACTAAAGGAGAGTAGAAATGGAGAACAAAAATGGGCAAGAATTTCAAAGGAAAATGCAAGCACGTCATTTAGTCATGCTATCACTTGGTGGGGTGATTGGAACTGGCTTATTCTTAAGTTCGGGTTACACTATTCAACAAGCTGGCCCATTTGGAACAGTTCTATCCTATCTGGTTGGTGCGCTAGTGGTTTATCTAGTTATGCTATGTTTAGGAGAACTTTCCGTACATATGCCTGAAACGGGCGCATTTCATAGTTATGCAGTTAAATACATTGGACCGGGTACAGGGTATACAGTAGCCTGGCTGTATTGGTTAACTTGGACTGTTGCTTTAGGTTCTGAATTTACAGCCGCAGGATTACTTATGAAGCGGTGGTTTCCATCGATTAATGTTTGGGTATGGAGTGCTCTTTTTGCCATTTTGATCTTTGTATTAAATGTCCTGACTGTTAAATTTTTTGCCGAATCCGAATTTTGGTTTTCAACGATAAAGGTTATAGCTATTGCGATTTTTATTGTTTTAGGAGTAGCGGTAATGCTAGGGTTTCTTCCGATGACTCATTCAAAAGCTGCACCATTCTTTTCTAATTTTACAAGTGGAGGTTTATTTCCCCATGGTGCTACGGCCATTATGATGACCATGCTTGCGGTTAATTTTGCTTTTTCGGGAACAGAATTAATAGGTATTGCAGCTGGAGAAACAGTGAACCCGGAAAAAATGATACCGAAGGCAATTCGAACGACTCTGTGGAGATTGATCATCTTTTTTGTAGGAACGATTGTTGTTATATCTGCGTTATTGCCTATTTCCGATGCGGGGGTATTAGAGAGCCCTTTTGTTGCAGTTCTAGAACGAATTGGGGTGCCATATTCAGCTGACATAATGAATTTCGTTATCTTAACAGCCATTTTATCTGCGGCAAACTCAGGCCTTTATGCCTCTTCTAGAATGCTTTGGTCGCTTGCTAATACGAATATGATATCCCCGATTTTTGGAAAAATGACGAAGCAAGGTGTTCCAATCAACGCCGTCATTTTCAGCATGGTAGGTGGAGCTTTGGCTTTGCTCTCGAGTATTGTGGCACCAGATACCGTCTATATCGTACTTGTTTCCATTTCCGGTCTAGCAGTAGTTGTAGTTTGGATGAGTATTAGTGCTTCGCAGTTCCTATTTCGCAGACAATTTTTGAAAGAAGGAAATTCTGAGAAGGACTTGATTTATCGCACACCACTATATCCATTAGTACCAATTGCTTCTTTTATCCTTTGTCTGGCATCGTGTATTGGAATTGCATTCGATCCAACACAGAGAATTGCCTTATATTGCGGCATACCGTTTATTTTGTTTTGCTATGGAAGTTATTATCTAACAAAAAATCTAAAAAAGAGGGGCGTAGATTATGTCGAACAAAATCAACCCAATTGATGATATTTTATCCCAACATTCCATTATGCTTCTTGACGGAGCATTAGCTACAGAATTGGAGGCGCATGGATGTAATTTGGACGATCCTCTTTGGTCGGCACGTGTGTTACTAGAAAATCCGGAACTAATTTATCAGGTTCATTCAGACTATTTTCGTGCTGGAGCGGACTGTGCCATAACAGCAAGCTATCAAGCTACTATTAGTGGTTTTTCCACGCGTGGAATACAAGAACAGGAAGCTTTGGAATTAATTAAGAAAACGGTGTTACTTGCAAGAAGGGCAAGAGATGATTTTTGGAAGGGAAATACGCAAACGAATAGGCCTAAACCATTGGTTGTTGCATCAGTTGGGCCGTATGGCGCTTACCTTGCAGATGGTTCAGAGTATGTAGGCAACTATGGTGTGACAGATAAAACATTAGCAGACTTTCACCGTTCGAGAATGTCTGCGTTAATCGAAGCAGGTGCAGATTTATTGGCATTTGAAACGATCCCTTCCCTGCAAGAAGCAAGAGTATTAGATACATTATTGCGTGAGTTTCCAGAAACATATGCGTGGCTTTCCTTTTCGCTAAAAAATGAGAAAGAGATTAGTGAAGGTATGAAACTCGTAGAGTGTGCACGAGCTTTTGAGAAAAGTGAACAAATTGTAGCGATAGGCATCAATTGTGCGCCAGTAACCGTTGTGACTGGCGCAATCCAAGAGTTGAGGGCAAACACCAAAAAACCGATTATTGTTTATCCAAACTCTGGTGAAACTTATAATCCAGAAACAAAAACATGGCATGGTCATGAACAATGTAACGCGTTGAATATTCAATCTGAAGAATGGTACCAAGCAGGTGCACGTTTAATAGGTGGATGCTGCAGAACGACACCTTATCACATTGAGGAGATATCGAACAAGTGGCGTTCTTCCGAGTTTTTCTATTCGAACGAAGCAAAACAGTAATGTAATGGATGATAATCTATCTTTGTGTGTATTTTCATGATTTAGCTTGTTCAGGAATCTACAGTTACGTCTAGTGGCACAAAATGTCTTTTCAGAGACACAAATGTGGATGGTAGCCTCGGGAATTCATTGGACTTTTGGGTACCTTAGGTATGGAAAGGAATCAGGGAAAATAAAAACCGCTAGTTTAATAGAAATGGTAGATAACATGCTGAATCTTTTAATGAAGATGTAGTTGATCCAATTGAAGGTGAATGGGACCATTTATTCGTAATTAAAGTTAACGAAGAGGCTAATTTAGTTATTTAAGAAATAGTTCAATAATTATATGAAAAGTTGTTGTGGTAAAAATCCTTGTTGTAGTAGTTAATATGGTCATATTGTTGTAAAAAAGGGTAGATGTAAACAGGTATACTCTCCTGTTCATCTATCCTTTCCTTTTTACCTTATAAAATGTGTGACATTATATTTAATCGTATAAATATAGGATTTCATTACTATTTCCTGGACTTTTAATAAAACGATAGGGTTTATTTGATATGCGTATTATTAAGAGTATACTTCTATTTCAGGAATGCTTTACCCCCACAAAATGAAAGTACACTTTGTTTCCATTCTTAAGTTGATAGATGTCTGGTGCCTCACTGTAAGAACGTAATTGTATTGTAGAAAAATAAAATAGAAGGATTACTTACCTTTAGTAAATATGAGAACTTTATATTTTTATTATTTCCGATTATGCAATATCAGACCTCAGATATACATTCGCTCAGTTGTACATTAGAATATATAAAAATCACGTAAACTCCAGATGAACTTCACACTCGAATAGAAAATCCGTTATATAATAACTATAGAATTTATTAATGTTACATTAATTTTTATCTATTGGGATATACAAAATATAAAATTTCGATACGGAATACTAAGGTAAATAACTTCTTATAAGAAAGTAATAAAGGAGAATAGCTATGACAAGCACAGTACTGGAATCAAAAAAAACTAATATTACTGAAGAAGATGTTGAAATTTTAAAAATAATGGCGCATCCAATTCGTTTACGTATTGTAAACGAGCTAAGCAAACATAATACTTTTAATGTTTCCCAACTAACAAAAATTTTAGAGATACCCCAATCATCTGTTTCACAACATTTATCGAAAATGAAGGGCAAAGTACTAAAAGCTGAACGTAAAGGCTTAGAAATTTATTATTCAATTCGTAACAACAAAGCAACTCAAATTGTCGGCATACTTGGATATTAAAGCATATATACAATAACACAAAGATAGAGTAGTACCTGAAAAGGGTGCTACTCTTTTTGGACTCTATAAACACAACATGACAAATGTTACTTTTCCATAAAAGAACAAGAACAAACTAGGAATTATGTTTTCCTACATCGAATTTAAACGTACATGTCATTCAAAATAGATGCCAGACACCTGGATGTACATAGCTAAAAGCAACTTATCAAACGCTGGAGGGATACAATGTCTTATAAAACGATTCATACCGATTTTCGAAATGACTATACAAATGCTCGAGATGCCTTGTTAAATGAAGGAATCGTTGAAATTGGCCATGTCCAATATGAAAGTCAAAAAGGACTAATCATACGTCCTGCCTACGAAATAGAAGGAGAAATTTATTTTTTCTCGGGAATGAAAGCAGCGGGAGAAACGATATACAGTGTACAATTACGCCCTTTTAATGAGCTAAAAGGGGCGGATTACATTCCACTAGAGGAAAAATCTTGTATAACTGTGTAAATGAGAGAGGTATAGCTATCAGCTAGGAAGAGGAGGGAGAGATGGATCAAGATGAGCGGTATTATATTTTACAAGAACGTGTAAGTTTGCAAACATACTTAGACTCCTTAAACCCGAACGTTTCTGACAACTACAACAAAGAACGAAGTATGAACGAGCTGCAAAATCAAAGCCTCATTCGATAACATAAATCTATTCTTGGTAAAATACTTCCTAATTAGTATTCAAAAGGGAAGTAGCATGTTTCTTGATGTACTGACCTTAGAAGAACATCGAACAGTATTAAATACGAAGATTCAAACTTAGGTGACGATACTTAAACTACACGGTATTTACTTTTTCGTTTCACAAATCCTACATTTTTAGCTAATTGCTCTAAAGCATTAGGTGACATATATCGTTGTAATTCTTTAGAAAACAAAGCAGAACAGGCAATGAAACTATTTAAAAAAGCAACTGAGAGTATTAAAAGTAAAACCAACTAATCATGAAAAGGGGCATATGGCGGTAGCTCTATTGCAAATTTACAAAGAGAAATATATTGCAAGATATCTTATTATTCAATTCCTTATTTCCTCTAATGCTTTTCTTCTTGGTTAAACATCTATTGCGTCATAAGCAAATATGTACACTTGATTAGCCAATAGCTGCCTTATACGTTATATAAGCTAAATAGCTTGAAATCTTTTTTCAAATTTGTACTGAGAAGCTAGAAAAACTAAAAAAATTGTTCTTTTTGCTTTTTTAGTTTTTTACATGTTATTTTGCAGAAATGAATTTAAATAAAATTCCAGTTATATCTAAAGTTATAGGCTCACACAAGATTACATGTATTTAGGGGGAGCACCACATCGCCATCAAGCTAAGAAAGGTAAATGCCCCCAGAACGAAATTTTGTGCTAACTTGTAGCAAAAAAGCTCATTTTTTGTTTTAGGATAATTCTGAATTCTTAAGTTGATGGGCATGTGGCGGGACCCCACATCCATCAACTTAAGAAAATAGACTATTCTTAAACTTAAAAGCACGTTACTATTCTCTTATGTTAATGAGAAAGGGTGACGTGCTTTTTATGAATATGCATCAAAAACAAGAGCTGTCTTTATTTGCCGAAGAGTTATATCGATATATGTCTCCCGCTACACTTAATCAATTAGCTATAGAAGCAGGTGGAATGAAACGAAAACGTAAGTGCCATGGGCACCATTTTTTATCTTTGTGTGTATGGTTAAATCAACAAATCGCTACAACCTCTCTTACTCAACTTTGTAGTCAATTAGAAACTTCAACAGGAATTTTATTAAGTCCTGAGGGACTGAATCGACGATTTAACTCGGCTTCTGTAGCCTTCTTTCGAACTGTATTTACTACACTTCTACAAGCTAAAATTGGAGGATCATCTACAATTTCTCATTCTCTTTCTGCTTACTTTGAGCGGATTCGCATCCTTGATTCTACAACCTTTCAAGTTCCAGATCGATTCGCAGCTACTTATCCTGGTGCCGGAGGCTGTAGTCATACAGCTGGTGTAAAAATTCAATTAGAGTATGACTTGTTGAGTGGAGAGTTTTCTGATGTGAAAATTGAACCAGGAAAACGAAGTGATCAGGCATATGGGGCGACTCGAATGGACATGACACAAAAGAATGAACTATATATTCGTGACTTAGGGTATTTTCGTTTACAAGACTTTAAATCAATCCAAGATAAGGAAGGGTATTATTTATCGCGTCTTAAATTACCAACTAAAATATATAGAAAAGAATTCGAAACAGTGGTATTTAAAACAAAACCTGCTCAATTGAGACCGGTATATATACAAATTCATTTGGAAGACATCATGAACCAATTACAACCTGGCCAAGTTTATGAATTACAAGATGTATATGTAGGGAGCAAAGACAAACTACCCACTCGCATTGTGGTTTATAGATGTACAGAGGCGCAAAAACAGAAACGTCTACATGATCGAGCTATTCGTGAAAAGAAAAAAGGGATTACATATACAGATCGTACGAAACTTTTACAAGGAATTACGGTATATATGACAAACATTCCTACGGAATGGGTACCGAAAGAGAAAATCTATGATTTATATTCACTGCGTTGGCAAATTGAGCTGTTATTTAAAATATGGAAATCTTGGTTTCGAATTCATCGTTGTAAATCTATTAAACAAGAGCGATTAGAATGCCACCTTTATGGACAACTCATTAGTATTCTATTATGTTCTTCTACTATGTTTAAAATGAGAGAACTCCTATTACGTAAGAAACAGAAAGAACTAAGTGAATATAAAGCGATGTACATAATTAAAGATTATTTCTTACTTTTTCATCAAGCACTACATAAAAACACCCAAGAATTATCAAAGATTCTCCTTCGTCTGTTTAACCTCCTACAGCGAAACGGACGAAAATCTCACAGATATGAGAAAAAAACAGTCTTTGATATTTTAGGTGTTGTGTATGAGTATACCACTTCTGCCCATCAGGTAGCATAGCGAAAAATTTGAAACCCGTCAGGGTTTATTTGACGTGCCTACTTTTATAACATCTATAAAAGATAATAAAAAACTACGTGGAAAGACCGCATTTTGTATAAAAATATACGTTAAGTTGATGGATGTG
>NZ_JBMOWC010000087.1:0-12549 GCF_049310765.1 Bacillus sp. PSXD-155
ATAAATGGTTTATACCTTATAGGATTACTGTGGGAAAGGATGTGAAATATCCAAAAAAAAATCATTTTTTATGATTAAATAAAAAATTTTAATGAAGAAAAAGTTATTTCATTATTTTCAAGTTTCGTTAAAGTACATGTATTTATAATCACTATGAGACAAGGAGCAGAATCTAAAAAAATTTTGTAAATTAGAAAATTGCATTTCAAAAATAAGTTAAACGTTTATGGAGGGTTATATGAGCGAGAAAATTTATTACTGGTCTCCGATTAAGCATTGGGAGAAGTTGCATAATGAAGTTTTGATAGGGGAAATGAGGTTTACAGGTATTCTGTCTGAGTGGTTTCCTGATTTTTATTTTATGGCTCAAAAAGGTGTGAAAATTAGTGAACTAGTAGAGCGCTTTTCGTTAGGAAATGTAGAAGAGACACAAAAAAACATAGAGCTCATGATAAAAAATCGTGTGTTAGTAAGTAACATATTACACCCAAGAGAAGTATTTTCTTCACAAGAAAAGATTTTTCCAAATCCATATAGCAACCAGATTCGCTTTTCTAAAGAAGAGTTAGATAAGTATATGAGTGAACAATTAAATCGCACGTACGTTGCTGCACGGTCAACCGAAATTCAACTTGAAACAACAGATGAGCTACCCACTATAATCAAGGAACGTAGGTCTTGTCGTCAATTTGAAATGGAAAAACACATTAGTTTTTCGGAATTTTCCCAATTCTTATCAACTCTAAAACAGGTTAGGGAAGAAAAAATATACTATCATTACGCAAGTGCAGGCGGGCTCTATCCCATTGATATCTTTGTTTATATAAAACCAAAACGTATAGAGGGTATGAAAGCTGGATTTTATTATTATAACCCATCAAAAAATAGTCTTGTGATTGTAAACAACATTGATCAAGTGATCAAAAGTGATCATGAGTTAATTAATCAGGATTTATTTACTCAATCTGCATTCTCAGTGTATTTGATTTATAATGCGAACGCTTCTATCCCGAAATACGGTTCAGATGGATATTTATTTGCTTGTATCGAGTCAGGCATTATCACTGCTACCTTAAATATGGTTGCTGAGACATTAAATTTAGGGGTTTGTTCAGTTGGCCATATGAAATTTGAAGAGATTCAGAAATTTTTATGTTTGGATAACCATCAAGTGTTTCTCCATGGGCTTGAAGTTGGCTTGAAAATTAACGAGTAGAAAAAATGAATATTAGGGGGATAAAGATAAAAATGCACATTAAAGATCGAAGTTCGATTCATGAAAATAAAGAAGTAGAAGCGTTTTGGAAGGAGCAATTATCTTCCGAGGTTCTCGATTTTTCTGTATTTAATAGCGATTACCAACTAAATAAAGAAACACCTTGTGAGTACGTTCAAGTCATAGTGAATGTAGAGTTTAGTAAAAGTATACAAAAAATAAGTAAGTCTCAAGATTTATTATTATTTAGCTGGTTTCAAGCCGCTTTAAGGGTTTGTTTGGCACATTATACAGATCAAGAAAGAATTACTATTGGTATTCCTATAATTGAAAAGAATCTTGAACAAAGTGAGAATCTTAATAAGTTGATTCCTTTAGGAAGTGAAATCCATCCGCATCACCCCTTTAAACAATTAGTAAATGAGATTGAACAAACGACTTTATTCGGGTATGAAAATCAGGAGTATCCGCTCTCTGAATTATTAGTTAAACACAATTTAACTCCTTTTCAAATTGTAATCGGGATGGAAGGATTACATAATGAAAATTCACTAGAAGAATACGCAGAGAATAATTTAGTCCTATGGATACGAAGAAAATGGAATGAAATACATAATGAATTTGAATTTCAAATTTCTTGCAAGTCCCGTTCATTCTCTTCTTTGCAACAGTTTGCCAATTCGTATTGTTATGTTTTAAAGCAAGTTTCACAAAACCCGAATTTGGCATTGAAAGATATTTGTATTATTGCAGAAGAAGAAAAAGAGTTGTTAGAAGGATTGAATACTTTTCAAACAGGCATAGACTTGTTTCAATCATTTCAAGATTTGTTTGAAGCGCAAGTATTAAAAACTCCAGATCAAATTGCTGTTGTTTGTAATGATCAATCTTTGACATATAGAGAATTGAATAAGAAAGCGAATCAATTGGCTTCTATCCTTCAAAGTAAAGGTGTTTCAAAAGAAAGTATTATTGGCGTTATGGTAGATCGGTCATTAGAAATGATTATTGGTATGATGGGGATTTTAAAAGCAGGAGCAGCCTATTTACCAATAGACCCTAACTACCCAACTGAACGAATTGAATATATGTTACAAGATAGTCAAGCAAAATATTTACTTAGTAAGCGAACAGAGGAAGTGTTGCCACAATTTGCGGGTGAAGTACTGTATCTTGATAAAGAATATCTTTTTCAAGGTGAAGAAAGTAATTTAGTACGAGAACATAATCCTAATGATTTGGCTTATGTTATTTACACATCAGGATCGACAGGAAATCCAAAAGGGGTAATGATAGAACAAAAATCGCTAGTTCATTTTTTAAATGTAATGAGAGAAAAAGTAAAGGCTAATCAATCATTCTTGTTTCTTGCTAGTGTATCTTTTGATATTTCCTTGTTAGAAATATGTCTTCCTTTAACGCAAGGTTCAAAAGTAGTAATTGCTACAGAGGACCAGTTTGCAACAAAAGAATTGGCTCATTTGGTCAAAAAACATAAGGTGGATTTATGGGAATCAACGCCATCGCGAATGGAAGTGATTTTGAGTGATCCAGAAGGGGCAAATTTTCTAAAAGATTTAAAATCTATTTTATTAGCAGGAGAAGCATTTTCCATTGATTTGGTTGAAAAAATTCGTTGTATCAGTGAAGCAACAATTTTAAATATTTATGGTCCCACAGAAACAACCATTTGCGCAACAGTAAAAGACTTGAGCACTTCCAAAGAAGTTACGATCGGCAAACCAAATCCGAATTATCATTCCTATATATTGAATAAGTATGGCCAATTAAAAGCATTTGGAATTCCCGGTGAACTATGCATTGCTGGAGTAGCGGTAGCACGAGGGTATCTTGGTAAAAGTAAACTGACAGATGAAAAATTTGTACCGAGTCCTTTTATGGCAGGGGAAATGATGTATCATACAGGTGATCTCGTTCGTTGGTTGCCTAATGGAGAACTTGAGTATTTAGGTCGAATGGATCATCAAGTGAAAATTCGGGGGTATCGGATTGAATTAAGAGAAATCGAAACTCAATTAAGGGAATATCCAGAAATAAACCAGGCTATCGTTGTTGATCAAGTGTATGGAAATAGGAAATTATTAGCTGCCTACTATGTATCGGATAACAAGGTGTCTTTTGGTGAAATCAGAAAATATTTAAGTGATAAATTACCTGAGTTTATGATTCCTGAAAAAATGATTCAGGTAGAAGAGATTCCATTGAATCCAAATGGAAAAGTGGATAGAAAAAGGTTATTGGATATAACACAAACGGATTATATATCAATTCCATACGTTGCCCCGCGCAATGAAATTGAACAAAAATTAGTGCGTGCGTGGGAAAAAGTTATGGAGATTGAGGGAATCGGTATTCATGATAATTTTTTTGCATTAAAAGGAGAATCCATTAAAGCACTTCAGGTAATTAATTTATTAAGAAAAGACTGCTTAAAAATAAGTACAACAGATTTTTTTAAGCACCCTACAATCGCTCAACTGAGTTCTTGTGTAAAGTTAGAGCATAAAGAGGAAAACTTTGAAAGTAGACCAACTCATGTTAAAGATTTGTCTAATCCATTTTCCTTAACAGAAGTTCAAACAGCGTATATGTTAGGAAGGAATTCACAGTTTGAATTAAGTGGTATTTCACCTCAAACATATTTTGAATATGAAACAGCATTGGATATCAATCGTCTTTCAAAAAGTTTTCAAAAGGTAATCCATCGTCATCCAATGTTGCGAGCTGTAATTTTACCAGAGGGAAAACAGCAAATATTACAAAGCGTTCCTGATTACGAGATTGAAATAGTGAGTCTCATAGATTTAGATGATAGGAATCAAAATGCTCGCATACAAGAAGAGCGTTCTCGAATGACTAACCATGTATTCCCTTTGGGGCAATGGCCTTTGTTTGAATTGAAAGCTTTTCTTTTAAAAGAAGACACATATTTATTATGTTTTCGATACGATGCTTTATTAATGGACGGAGCAAGCATGAACATTGTTGGACAGGATTTGTTGCATTATTATTATAAACCAAATCAAAAATTAGAATCTTTATCTTTTGATTTTCAAGATTATATGTTTATCTATGATGAAATGGAACAAAGCGAAGAATATAAAACAGCAAAAGATTATTGGACAAGTAAGCTTCCTGACTTTCCGTTTGCACCTTCTTTGTTGTTAAAAAAGGATCCAGCAGAGATTGCTACTCCTAAATTCCAATCACTTACTAAGATCCTGGACAATGAAAAATGGACAAAGCTACGAAAGATAGCACAAGAGAAAGAGGTAACTCCTTCCGCTCTACTTTGTACAATATATGGTGATGTGTTGGCATATTGGAGTAATCAATGTCGATTAGCAATTAATTTGACTGTATTTAACCGTTATCCTGTTCATGATGAAGTAGAACAGATTGTAGGAGATTTCACATCGCTTATTTTGTTGGATGTTGATGTAAAACCAGAGCAAACTTTCTTTACTAGAGTAAAAGAAACGCAATCTACTTTATTAGATGGCCTTGAACATCGTCATTACGATGGAGTTAACTTTATTCGAGATTTTACTCGATATCATCAAATGACACCAAAAGCAGTTATGCCAATCGTTTTCACCTCGATGTTAGCAGGTGCAGGTGCTTTCTCTTGGGAACAACTTGGTTCTCTTCGCTATATTCATGCTCGGACTCCACAAGTGTATTTGGATAATGTAGTAATTGAAAAAAATGGAGAGTTACTAATTAGCTGGAACTATGTTGAAGAGTTGTTTGATGTTGATGTAATAGAAGCAATGTTTTCCCAATTTGTTGACTTATTGGAACAATTGGTGAAACAAAGCGATATAACATCTTTGCAGATGAAAGAATCGGATCAAACTTTAATTAAGCAATACAATGAAACAACAGAAAAAATACCTTCAACTACTCTGTATCAATTATTTACAGACCAAGTAAAACGTACACCGGATGAAGTAGCAGTAGTATTTGAACAAGAATGGTTAACATACACGGAACTTCATAAACGCTCCAATCAAATTGCCCACTTCTTAAAAGAGCAAGGCATTGGTCTAGGTGACAAAGTGGGTCTTTTAGCAAAAAGGCGAGTTGACACAATTGTTAATATGTTAGGTATTTTAAAAGCAGGTGCTGCTTATGTTCCGATTGATCCCGATCATCCTTTAGATCGCCAAACATATATTTTAAAAAATAGTTCATGCAAGCTTTTATTAGAACCTAGTCTTTATGAAGAAAATCATTTGTCATTTTATACAACAAAAGATATGCCCGCTATTGCTGGTCCAGAAGATATTGCCTATATTATATACACTTCAGGAAGTACAGGAAAACCAAAAGGAGTAATTATTACTCACCAAGCGGTTACAAATACTATTCAAGACATAAATCAAAAATATGAGGTAAATGAAGATGATCGTATTATTGGTATCTCTTCCATGTGTTTTGACCTATCTGTATACGATATTTTCGGAGCTTTAAGCACAGGTGCAATGTTAGTAATGATTCGTGATCCGAGAGACATGCAAGAATTAATCCGCACTGTCGAACGTAGAGGGATTACAATTTGGAATACAGTGCCTGCAATCATGGATTTGGCATTGGATCAAGTAGGTTCTCATTTTGAACATTCTTCTTTACGTTTAGTTTTACATAGTGGAGATTGGATTCCGCTTTCTTTACCAGAAAAAATAAAACGACATTTTCCGATTGCAGAAGTAATTTCACTAGGAGGGGCAACAGAAGCATCGATTTGGTCAATTTATTATCCGGTCAAACAGGTGGAATCACATTGGAATAGTATTCCATACGGGATGCCCTTGGCAAACCAAACGTATTATGTGTTGAACTATGAAAAGAAAATGTGCCCTGTTGGTGTAATTGGAGATTTATATATCGGGGGAGTGGGCCTTGCTAAAGGATATTTAAATGATGAAAAGAAAACAAATGAAGCGTTTGTGTCACATCCTGATTTTGGTCTTATATACAAAACAGGAGATTGTGGAAAAATGCATTCTGAGGGATATATTGAATTTTTAGGCCGCCAAGATTACCAAGTGAAAATTCAAGGATATCGAGTAGAGTTAGAAGAAATCTCTCATTGTCTTCTAACTTATAAACAAGTCGAACATGCTCTCGTAATTGATCAAACAGATGAGAACGGAATAAAATTTTTAGTTGCATATGTAGTAACTGAGCAAAATATTAGTACAACAGAACTACGAAAGCATTTGCGAGATCACTTGCCAGATTATATGATTCCTTCTTATTTTGTTTATTTGGACCAATTACCCCTGACTCCAAACGGGAAATTAGATAGAAAAGCGCTCCCTACTCCGCAGAAACAAAAAAATGAAGTATTTATTGCTCCAAAAACTGAAATGGAAAAAATATTAACTAGTATTTGGCAAGAAGTACTCAAAATAGATCAAGTTGGAGTAAATGATCATTTCTTCGCCTTAGGTGGAGATTCGATAAAAGCGATTCAAGTGTCCGTTAGACTGTATCGACAAGGATTCGAGCTTGAACCAAAAAATCTATTTTCATTTCCTATATTAAGAGACATGGTTCAATTTGTTAAAAAGCTAGACCAGTTTTCAAGTTCACAAACAAATGATGTAAATATAATGAACGATAATAAAGCTACATTACTAAATGTTAAAGATAAACAACTTAATCAACATACACTTACCAAAATACAAGAAAAAATGCCGGATATAAAAATAGAACGTATTTACCCGTTAGCACCTTTCCAGAAAGTTATTTATGAGCATGCTACGAATGAACCTGATACAAATGCATATTTTGAACAAACAATTTGGGCACTTGAGGGGGAGCTGGATATTAAACTCTTTATTCAGTGTTTCCAACAATTAGTTGATCGTCATGATTCTTTAAGAACAATAATTGTGCAAGATGAACAAGCAAAACCTTGGCAAGCTGTTCTATATAATGTTCAAATAAATTCAGAAATAAAAAACTTGATTGAGATGACGAAACAAGAACAGCAAGAATTCCTAGATCAGTGGATGAATGAAAATTTAAGTCAAGGATTTAAAAATAGTGAACTTATGACCCGTCTCTGTATATTCCAACTAGGTAATAACGAGTATAAGGTAATTTGGAGTTCCCATCATCTATCATGTGATGGTTGGAGCGTCAGCATTTTGATAGACGAATTATTCCAGCTCTACGAAACTACAAATGCGGGAACTACGGCGGAGTTACCTATGGTAAAACCTTTTGAAACATTTATAGATTGGACTTTGGCACAAGATCATGAGAAAGCACGTCATTTTTGGCGAGATTATTTATCAGGATACAATCAGAAAATTAGTATTCCTAAAAAGAAAGTCCCATCTAAAAGTGAAGGGTTAAACTTCACTTTTACGGATTTAACATTAGACAAGGATTTGACTGATCAGTTACAGACATTTGTAACTAAAAATAATATAACTATGAATACGGCATTACTAGCTGTATGGGGAATATTGCTTGGCAAATTTAACGGAACGAGAGAAGTAGTATTGCCTAATCTAGTATCAGTCAGACCTCCCGAAGTAGAAGGAATTGAAAATATGTTCGGTCTGTTCACAAATATTTTGCCTATCCGATTAGCATGGACAGAAACGCAATCTTTTGTGGACTTCCTGCAAAAGGTACAACTAGAGACATTGAAATGTAATGAGTATGCATACTATTCATTTGTTGATATACAAAAGCAAAGTGAATTAAAAACTGAGTTGACTGACCATCTTTGGGTTTTTGAAAACTATCCAACTAATCCAGCAATCTTTTCTTCAAATGAAAACAGACATTTTGCTATCACGGATTACGAAGTCGTTGATGAGCCACATGTAAAGTATGGAATTATGTGCTTCCCTGAAGAAAAACTTACAATAAAGTTTGGATTTGATCAAACCGTATATGAAGCAGAGAAAATACAGGAAATATTAAATCACATTTATGGATTAATCAACATGATTCTTCAAAATCCAGTACAAGCAATTGGTGATTACAAATTATAAAAAATGAAAAGGCGAGCAAGAACTCGCCTTTTTAAATAGAATAGGAGCAAACCAAATGACAAAAAATTTGCAGTTATCAGCCGAAGAGATGCGTCAGTTAGGATATCAAGCGGTTGACTTGATTGTTGATCATATGAATCATTTAAAAAGTAAACCAGTTTCAGAAACGATTGATAGTAATATTTTTAGAGACAAGCTAATTGAAAAGATTCCGGAAAACGGATCTAATCCAAAAGAATTACTTCATTTTCTTAATAACAATGTGTTTAATCAAATTACTCATGTGGATCATCCTCATTTTATGGCTTTTGTGCCAGGTCCTAATAATTATGTTGGTGTATTAGCAGATTTTTTAGCAAGTGGGTTTAATGTATTTCCTACAGCTTGGATAGTAGGTGCAGGTGCCGAACAAATTGAATTAACGACAATTAACTGGTTAAAATCAATGCTAGGATTCCCTGAATCAGCTGAAGGACTATTTGTCAGTGGCGGTTCCATGGCTAATTTGACTGCACTTACTGTAGCAAGACAGGTTAAGTTGAATAATGAAATCGAAAATGCGATTGTTTATTTTTCTAACCAAACTCATTTTTCTGTAGATCGAGCACTTAAAGTATTAGGTTTTAAACAGCATCAAATTTGCCGAATTGAGACAGATGAAGATTTAAAAATTTCAGTTAGTACTTTAAGAAAGCAAATAAAAGAAGATCGATTAAAAGGGAAAAAACCATTTTGTGTTATTGCGAATGCAGGGACAACGAATTGCGGAGCGGTGGACTCCCTCGATGAATTGGCTGATGTATGTGGTGATGAAGATATATGGCTACACGCGGATGGGGCTTATGGAGCTGCAGCAATTCTCAGCGAAAAAGGAAGAGAGTTGTTAAGAGGAATTCATCGTGTTGATTCTTTGACGTTAGATCCGCATAAATGGCTTTTTCAGCCTTATGATGTTGGTTGTGTACTCATTCGAAATAGTCAATATTTAAGTGAAACGTTTCGTATGATCCCAGAGTATATTAGGGATACGGAAACTAATTTAGAAGAAAAAGTGAACTTTGGGGAGCGTGGAATTGAACTTTCTCGTAGATTTAGAGCATTAAAGGTATGGCTTTCTTTTAAAACATTCGGAGTTACAGCTTTTCGTGAGGCAATTGATCATGGCATTATGCTAGCTGAACAAGTTGAAGAATTTTTAAGGAAAGAAAAAGATTGGGAAGTAGTAACACCTGCCCAATTAGGAATTGTTACTTTTCGTTATATTCCATGTGAGCTAACATCTACAGATACAATTCATGAAATAAACAAAAAATTGGTGGAAGAAATTAATCAAAGAGGATTTGCTATGCTAAGTACGACTAAATTAAAAGAAAAAGTAGTAATTCGACTTTGCTCTATCAACCCAAGGACAACAAAAGAAGAAATACTTCAAATCATGATGAACATAAAAGCATTGGCAGAGGAAATAAATACATCGTCTAAACATCTTATATCTGTTTCTCAACCTTGATATATTAGGCGGATTTTACATATTAATAGCCGATTTCAAATGAGAATCGGCTATTATATTTAAATGATAATAACACTCACAAATGTATACTATTTATGAGTGTTTCTCTTGTAATGGGATTAAGCCTCAACCTTAGATACTCGTTTGAACCCAGTTTTTATTGCTTGTACTATTTCGTTCACAGCATAAATAGATACATCGGCATTTGGATTTAACCCTTCAAACCAGTGATAGGCATTTGGATATAAATGAAACTCGACATCAACACCAGCTTGCGCTAGTTTGCTTATATAGGTTAATGTTTCGCTTCGGAATGGATCTAATTGACCTACAAATGTGTAAGTATACGGTAAGTCACTATAATCCTCAGCTCGAGAAGGCGCTGCATATGCAGGGATTTGATCCATTCCATACATTTCTCCTAAATACATTTTCCAGCCAGCTTCATTTGCCTTTTGGTTCCAAACAAATCCTTCTTTAATTTCATTCGCTGAAGGTGTATTATTTCGGTCATCAATCATTGGATATAGTGGCATTTGTAAACAAATTGAAGGATATTTTCGATCTCGTGCTAATAATGATAATGCTGCTGTTAGTCCACCGCCAGCGCTTACTCCTGCAACTCCAATTCGATTCGAATCAATGTTTAATGACTTTGCATTATCAGCAATCCATTTTAAAGCTGAATAACAATCCTCAATTGGTGCTGGGTAAGGGTGTTCAGGTGCTAAGCGGTAGTCTACAGACACGACCACACAGCTAGCTTCTTTTGCAAACCTCATACAAGTATCATCGTTATCATCTATAGACCCTAAGATATAACCTCCACCATGTATCCATAATAAGACAGGTAAAGATTCATGATTTGATTTTGGACGATAAATTCGTAATGGTAACGGATTATCATCAGGCCCAACAATGACTTTATCTATTAAAGAAAGGGAGTCATCAACAACGGTAGGTGGTCTCATTTGAGCTATTCCTTCTCTGATTGATTGCAAATTTTCTGGGCGTAAATCGAGATCCGGAAACATCTCTAACCCTTGTAATAATTCTGGATTTACTCTAGTTTTCATTTTAGCACCTCTATTTGTAATTGTTTTCAAATAAATGAAGTGTATTCTAAGTAGTTTAATTGTGAAAGAACACCACAATTAAATTGTAAATTGGATATGTTATAACGGTCAACAGAATATTCGGAAATTAAAACTTTTCTCAAGAAGGAGTTTCATGCAATTAATAATACAAGTAGCGGATTTAAGAGCAAAGTGTTTTAATGTCGTTGTAATTATGTACATTAGAAAAATTTCTTTTCTAGACTCATGAAGAATTATAAAAAGCAAAATTTTATAGATAGTTATTTTAAAAATAAACAAAAAGAGAAGAACTAACCAATGTTCTTCTCTCTTTTTCATATGTAATTAGGGTATCCATAAATGTAAATACGGATGGTATAGATTAATGGATGAATAATTTATTTTTAAATTAATAACGTAATAAATAAAGATTTTTGTATGTAATATTGCATATACAGGGACCACTAGTGAAAATGCTGACCAATGTTTTTCCACATGGTAAATTAGTTCCTTAGTTATTTATTTTATTTCATTTTCAATCGTGTAAGGCTTGGGGCTAAGATTTACAAAGGTGACTAGTAAAAAATATAACAATATAAGTATAAGATTTTGTACTTAGTAATCTCACAATTTAAGACCTGTCATTGGATAAGTGCAGGGAGTTCAATCGATTTTGAATAAAATTGATTGTATCAGTTGCAATTTTTTTACGTTTAAGAACTATCCCGGCATGCCCACATGTATAAATATATCGTGTAGGCCTTTCCCAAGATTCCCACAAGTAGTCTGTATCCTCAGAATGCACATATAGATCGTGCTTACCTGAAATCAATAAAATATTTTCTTTTTTTACTTTTGGTAATGCTTGACTCGGTTCAGTGATTTTCCAATAATCTATTAAATCATCATACGTTACACCATGATGTTCCAAGTCTTCTCTAATAAATTTACCTGGAGTTGTATTCCAAATTGAATAAGAAAGTCGATTTGCATAGAAAATGGATGCTAACACATCAATTTCTTCTTCAACAAGAGAGGTTAAGTTAGTAATAAATCCACCTAAACTAATTCCTATTAGAATCAGGGGACCATTTTTATTTGCTTTAATCCATTTAATCAAAGCTCGTAAATCAGCTACAGCTTGTCTAGTTGCTTGTACTGTTCGTTCAATATTTGCACTTACCATATACTCTCCACTGAAAAAGGATTGATCGGGTTTTCTTTCAAAATGATAGGGTAGAGTGAAATAATACATATTCCACTTCAGGCTGGTCATATGATGGTGGAATATTTTTTTCACACGTTCGTTAGAATCCATTCTCCAACCGTGAACAAAGATAACATGAGGTGCATTTTCATTTTTATGTAAGAATAATTCCCCAGTTACAGAGTCGTTGCGTGAATCACCGGATTGAACCGAACTTTTATATTTGAATTGCCCAACCATGTATTCCTTTTCCTGTTTTGAATGCTTAATGTCAAAATGAATATAGGATGGTTTTACGTTATAAAAAGATTCTATGTCCTTTATATTTAATGAAGTGTTAGATAGGGAAGTATACTGAAACGCTACACTTCTTTTTTTGTGTAAATCATATAAGGCGTACCGATCAATGAGTTTTGAAAAAATCAAATTAACCTCCTCCAAAATACATATTGTTTAAAACATGGACAAAATTTATGTTGTAAATTAATTATAAAATA
>NZ_JBMOWC010000088.1:0-11947 GCF_049310765.1 Bacillus sp. PSXD-155
TATTTTGGTACTTACTCGTATAAAACTTTGTTAGAAAAAGACTTTAAAATTTACATGTTTTTTTTGAAGCGTAATATTGTAGCTTTATCTATGTGGATTTCTTAATAACTATTAAGGTGAAAAGTTAAGATATATAGGTTTATAGATATGAATTATTACATAAAAACGCACTTGGAAAAGGATGTATGATGGTAATAGAATACAAACATCAAGGGGGAACTTAAAATGAAGTTAAATAAACTAGTGCTTAGTTGTGGAGTAGTTTCAGCATTAACACTTGGTGTGTTAGGGAATAATACTTATGCTGAAGAAGTACACAAAACGAATGATCCAATTCATGTAGTTGAACATGTTTCTGCAGACTTATTATTAACCCAAACAATGGATTATAGTGGCGAGGTTGAAACTTCTTTCGTATATGATGGGAGTACTGACTTAAGCTTCTCTATGAAAAATAATGGTCAAAATAAAATGGGATATAGTGTAAAAGGTCCAAATACAGAGCTAATTGTTGGTGGTTATATAAAACCTGGAGAACAACAAATTAATGTTACAAATGTACGGAATGCTTTATCTCCATTACCGAATGGAACATATAAAATTTACGTTTCAAATGAGGATGGTTCTAAGGGGCAATTCCAAGTTTCAGTAAGATCTATGAATTAAATTTAAAACGCTATGTTTTTAAGTTAATTTAATCTTTGCTTATTGGAAAGAAGCTAAATTGAATTGAGAATTACCGATAAAAATGAAAACGAGCACCTTATCTAATTGTGAGAGGGTGTTCGTTTTTTGCTATTAAACAGAAAATAATTATAAATATATTTTGATATTACGATTGCTAACCTACTAGATTGTATCAACGAGAGAATGTCTACTATAAAAGATATCAAAATAAAGATGATGTAACATTCCGCTAAATTATATGGGGAAATAGAAAAACCACCCTTATATGAGTGGTTTTTAGTAATTATTTTTAGGTTATACATTTAAAATTAGGCTAAGTTATAGAAATAATAAACATTTAATCCCGCATTAACTGGCAGTAAGACCCCCACCTCAAAATTCAGCGGAAGCAAAGAAGTTAGGTGGGGGTCGGGCTGCCAGTAAACGCCCGATTGGTTCAACTAATAATCAGTGGGGGATGAACAAAACCCCCACTGATTAAAGTTTCACTTTATTCTTTGAACGAGAAGTCATCTTTATATTTAAATGGAGGAGTGTAATAGATTAAAAGAGGTGTATAAATTACGCGGATTAACAAGAAAATGAAAAGTCTATTTTTAATAAGGGGAAAGCTTAATAACTGGAGTAAAGGAATTTCTATTTATATATTTAACATACATATTTGTCTTTTAAATTGTAGGCGTGTTTTAGAATTTGTATATAGTAAATTTGTTAAAAAACTTGATAAATAATAAAATATGTAAATTTTTTGACTATTTCATTAAAATTATTTAATATTTGTAATTTATTGTTTTATAATGATAATCGGGTCGGTCGTGAATGTTTTAGATATTGCGATATATACTCGGATTAATTTATTCTAGGGAGGTTACAAAATTGGGTAAGAGAATCATTATAAGAGTTTTTACATTATTATCAGTACTGGCATTATTCCTTAATGTATTTTTACCTAGGGCTAGTGCAGAGGTTATGACGCATGAGAAATATTCAATGGACTGGAGTTATAGTAATAGTCTAGGTAAGTACATTCGCACTGAAATGATTAAAAATTCAAGTGGTCAAATTGCTTATTGCTTAACTCTTGGATTAAAATCACCAAATGGTGAAGATCTTCCTGAAATGGGGAAAACAGATAATATAGTATATAGAGTCTTATTAAATGGTTTCCCGCAAAAAAGTGCTGAACAGCTGGGAGTAGCTAATAAAAATGAAGCACATTATGCAACGCAACTTGCGGTTTGGAATGCATTAGGTCAACTCGATGTAAATGAATTAAAACATGAGAATAAAAATGTTGAAAAAGCAGCTAAGGCTATTATTAGTAATGCTAATAATAGTGAAGAGACTCAAGATGTTTTTATGAATGTGATTCCTGCTGAAAAGCAAAAAGCAGAATTAAAGGGTGAATTCTTCGAAACAAATTTATATTCAGTACAAACAAATGCTAAGAGTGGTTCTTATAAGGTAGTAGCGGAAAATGCACCTAATGGAGTTAGAATTGTTAGTGAAAATGGAGAAGTGAAAGATCAGCTTTCAGTTGGAGAAAAATTTCGTATCCAAATTCCTAAGAATACAAAAACGGGTGAATTTAATTTAAGTGTAGCTGCTAATTTAACTAAAGTTCAAGCAATTGCTTACCGTGGTACGGATACTGTTCAGAACGCTACAGTACTATTAGAAAGAAATGAAGAAAAGCTTAGTAGTGATCTTGCAGTAAAGTGGGAAGCAGCTGGTTCTTTAAAAATTAAAAAGGTTGGAGAAAATGGAGAAGTTTTAGCTGGTGCAGTATTTGAGGTCTTTAATGCAAATAATGAATCAGTTGGAAAAATCACAACTGGTGCTGATGGTATGGCAGAATTAAACAACTTACCAATTGGTACTTACACATTAAAAGAAATTAAAGCACCAACAGGCTATGTTTCAGATGATAAACCACAAAATATTGAAGTTAAGACAGGAGAAACAGGAGCTGTCCAAATAGTAAATAACAAAGTAAAAGGTAACATCGAAATTAAAAAGCTCAGTGATTCAGGAAAGGTTTTACCAAATGTTGAATTCACAGTCTTCACTGAAGATGGAAAAGAAGTGAAACAAGTAGTAACAAAAGAAAATGGAATTGCAAACGTTGAAGGTCTTACGTATGGAAAGTATTATTTCTTAGAGACAAAAACTCCTAATGGATATATTGGAAATAAAACAAAGTATCCTTTTGAAATTAAAGAGCACAATAAAACACTTACTTTTACAGTGGAAAATACCGAAGTGAAAGGTAGTGTGAAATTACTAAAAGTAGATAATGAAGATATTAGCAAAAAATTAGAAGGTGCAGTATTTGAATTGAAAGATGAAAGTGGAAAAGTAGTTGGGGAATATAAGACAGATAAAAATGGCGAGATTAACGTCAAAGATTTAGCGTATGGTAAATATTCATTTGTAGAAAAGGCTTCTCCAAATGGTTATGTTCTTGTTAAAGAACCAATTATGTTCGAAATAAAGGAACACGGGAAGATTATTGAGTTATTGGCAGTTAATCATCTTATCAAAGGTGATCTAGAAATTACAAAGGTAGATGTAGCTGATGGAAATAACAAGCTTCCAAATGCAGAATTTACGATTTATAACGAAGCAGGAAAAGAAGTAGTAAAAGGAAAAACAGACGATAAAGGAATCGCTAAATTTGAAAAATTACCATTTGGAAAATACACATATAAAGAAACTGTTGCACCAAAAGGTTATGTATTAAATGAAGAAACGTTCTCTTTTGAAATTAAAGAGAATGGTCAAATTATTAAACACATCGTCAAAGATGAGAAGATTCCTTCAATTAAAACAACAGCAACTGATAAAAAAGATAGTACAAAAGAAATGCACACGTCCAAGTCTGTAACAATCCAAGATAAAGTGGAATATAAAGACCTACAAGTAGGTAAAGAGTACACTTTAAAAGGTAAATTAATGGATAAAGAGACTAATAAACAATTAGTTGTAGATGGTAAAGAAGTAACTGTTGAAACGAAGTTTACACCAAAAGAAGCAAACGGTTCTATTACACTAGATTTCACTTTTGATGCAACTGGTTTAGAAGAAAAAGAGGTAGTAGTATTCGAAGAGTTATTGAAAGAAGGAAAAATTGTTAAAACACATGCTGATATCAATGATAAAGGTCAAACAGTTAAGTTCGTTAAGCCTTCAGTAAAAACGACAGCAACAAACAAAGCTGATGGTGGAAAAGAGATTCATTCAAAGGATTCTATCACTATTCAAGACAAAGTGGAGTATACTAACTTAGTTGTAGGTAAAGAGTACACTGTAAAAGGTAAACTAATGAACAAAGCTATTAACAAACCATTATTAATTGATGGAAAAGAAGTAACAGCTGAAACGAAGTTTACTGCAAAAGAAAAGAACGGTTTTGTAACATTAGACTTTACTTTTGTTGGTGCTGAACAGCAAGGAAGAGAAGTAGTCGTGTTTGAAGACTTATTACATGAAGGTAAAGTAATTGCAACTCATGCTGACATTAACGATGTAGGTCAAACAGTTCGATTTGTAGAACCTTCTATTAAAACGACAGCTACAAACAAAGCTGATGGTTCTAAAGAGTTAGATGCTTCTAAATCTGTAACAATCCAAGATAAAGTGGAATACAAAGACTTAATCGTGGGTAAAGAGTACGTTGTAAAAGGTAAACTAATGGATAAAGCAACAAACAAGCCATTATTAGTTGATGGTAAAGAAGTAACAGTAGAATCTAAGTTTACTCCAAAAGAGAAAAATGGTTCTATCACACTCGATTTCACATTTAATGCTTCTGCATTACAAGGAAAAGAAGTGGTAGTGTTTGAAGAATTGTATCAAGATAATGTCTTGGTAGCTATACACGTTGACATTGAAGATAAGGGTCAAACAGTTAAATTTAAAGAAGTAAAACCGGAACAACCAAAACCAGAACAGCCGCATCAAGATAAAAATACTCCAACTTCAGAACAACCAAAAGAGCAAGTAAAAGAACAACCACAACCTAAGAAAGAAGTTCAATCTAAAATTGGATGGTTACCGCAAACAGGTACTAATCTTACAAGTTGGATCTCTATGGCTGCAGGCGCATTACTGTTAATTGTTGGTGGAGTTATTTTCTTGAAACGTAAAAATGCATAGAAATTAAAAAATAAGCACATCTGTTTTTATAACAAGATGTGCTTATTTTTATCATTTTAGCCAAGAAGACTCCTATATTTAAGCGTGAATGGCATTTAAAATAGCAACTTTATTTGTAGTAAATAATACATAATTTTGTTTTACTGTTTTAATTAAAATACGTTCTGTTGTCCCATAAGCTGTTCCAATACGTATTACATCTACTTCTTCAACACCAGCATAGGTAGCATCTTCGGTAACCTCAATCACATCACGTAATGGAATTGTAATCTCCGCCAATTGCCATGAAATAATTAACTCTTCATTTGTTTTTTTTACATTAATGCCTAGCATTATACCAAGACCCTTCAATAATAATATGCCACACTTCTAATCTTATTATATAAATTTTTAGATTTTTTATCTATATGTAGGAATAGAATTTATTTATATTTGTGAGCATTTTAATGATGTCAAACAAATAGAAGGATATACAGTCTTTCTGTTAAGAACTATATATAAACAAAAGCAGACCTTAGAAGAATACATGAATCTATGAAAATAGAATTGAAGAATTAAACTGGCTATCAATAGACGTGAGATTGTAAAAGGCAGGGGATATAAATTAAGGTGTTTTTTAATTTTTTTGGTGAAGAGGGAAAGTATCCCTCTTCTTTTTTCATTCCTTGTAAAATTTGAGGATGTCTTAAGGGAGTGAAAAGATGGATTGTGTGGGTGTATTAATAAAGGCTACTTTAGGTGGCTTCTAGAGATGTTTTTTGAGGGAATACAATGTTATAAGTTGTAGTATTCATTGCAGCAATTGACTATATTATAGGAGCATTCACGTTGGGATATAACAGAGAATTATAGAGTAAAGTAGGATTCAAAAGCATTGTTGAAAATGTGGTTGTTATAAGTTATTTTCCTATCAAAATAATTAGTCTTTGATCAAAATTTAAGATTGTTATTTTATTATATATAGTAACTATTTATATTATTTAATAATTACTTGATTTACTATTAAGGTGGTTATCTTACAAAATTGTAAGGTTATTTTAATTGACACTCGTATGTACAAGTAACTATACTGGTTACACGATGTTGGTGAGTATATTTAATAATCTCTATCTATAAGTGTATGTCCGAGGATTATTTTTAGAGTAATAGTTCGATTTTATATTCGCTATCCGCTATATATTAATATAAACGACTTAATCTATTCTTTATTCAAGGTCGTATTATTTAAAGATTAATTATAAATGATATATTTACCAAATTGTAATAACTTGATAGAGGTGTTCATTTTGAAATACAAATTAATTGCTACAGGAATTCTTGCTGGAAGTCTATTATCCTACTCATCTAATACATTTGCAAATACTCATAAGTTCCCAGATGTTCCTGCATGGGCGGACAAATCCGTTAATTATTTAGTTGATAAACAGGTATTGAATGGCTATCCAGACGGAACTTTCGGTTCAAATGACTCATTAGACAGAGCTTCGGCTACAAAAATTATGACAAAAGTTTTAGGTATACAAATTGACTCTAATGCAAAACCATCATTTACAGATTCACAAAACCACTGGGCTACTCCGTATATTGCTGCTGCTGAAAAAGCTGGTATTGTTAAAGGTGAGGGTAATGGAATCTTCAATCCATCCGGAAAAGTAACTCGCGCTGCTATGGCTACGATGCTAGTAAATGCATATAAACTACAAAGCACACAAAATCATAACGAGCAGGTTAAATTTGAAGATTTAAAAGGGCATTGGGGAGAAAAATATGCCAATATTTTAATCGGTTTGAAAATTTCCAATGGTACTGAGAACGGTTGGCAACCAAATAGATTTATAACACGTGCTGAAGCTGCTCAACTTACTGCAAAAACAGATATGATGCAACATCGTCCAAAAAACCCATTAGAAAGTAAAACAATCATTATTGATCCTGGACATGGTGGCGAAGATCCTGGGAAATCCACAAAGGGATTACCTGAAAGTAAGATTGTACTAGACACTTCTTTACGTCTACAACAATTACTTGAAAAGCATACACCATTTACAGTTTTATTAACTCGTCAATCTGATAATAGACCAGGACATGATCAAAAAAGTTCTTTACAGGAACGTGTTAAATTTGCTAGGAAAAATCAGGGTGATATCTTTATAAGCGTACACGCAAATGCTTTTAATGGTAATGCAAAAGGGACAGAAACATATTACTATAAATCTTCTAAATCTGAAAAAACAAATCCTCATGTGGAAGAAAGTCGTGTTTTAGCGGAAAAAATTCAAACACGTTTAGTAGAGGCACTTCAAACACGAGACAGGGGAGTTAAACATGGCGACCTTCATGTTATAAGAGAAAATGACATGCCAGCTGTGTTGACGGAACTGGCGTTTATAGATAATGGTATTGATTACAGTAAATTATCTACGGAAAATGGCAGACAAATTGCAGCAGAAGCCATTTATGAAGGAATTTTAGATTATTATGAATGGAAAGGAAATAATGTATCTGAATATAGGCTGTAATAAGTAATTGAAAATATAGTAATTCTCGAAATGAAGAATTCTATAATTTTTTTGTAGTTTTTTAAACAACAATTTTAAATTTGTATTTAAAATTGTTGTTTAAATCGTTATTTTATGTTTTAATAATGTTGATAATAGTTATCAATAATAGTGAGAGGAAGATTAGTGAAACATGTGTTTTTAGTTAGTGCCATAAAAGTTAATGAATTTCTATATTGTATGGCTATGAATCTATCTCTATTTTTGTGAACTAGAAATAATATATTTATATCTTTTAAATGTTTAAGAAGGAGTGGCTGTCTGTATGAAAAATGCAAAAGAAATAGCTAAATGCGTTGCGGTAGCGTCCGTTATTATGTCTGGATCATTTGGTTTACAAGCAACATCTGCATTTGCAGATTCTAAAGGAACTGTAGAAAATCTTCAAAATGGTGGGAAGGTCTATAATAGTTTTAAAACTACTTATGACATGAAGCAGAATATCAAAAATTCAATAAAGGTTTCTTTTATTGAGGATCCTTACGCAGATAAAAAGATTGCAATTGTTACCACTGATGGTAGTAATATAGATGCTAAATATACAATTAATAGCGGATACTATAACGCAGGTTTAAAATGGCCATCAGCCTATCATACTGAAGCAGAAATAACAAGTGGTGATAGTGCTCAATTCCATAAAGCTGCCCCAGTTAATACAATGACTTCAGCAAAGGTCACTTCTGAGGTAGGGTATACACTTGGTGGAAGTGTTAAAGTAGGAGTAAATGATAAAGGGCCAAATGCCGATGCAAGTATCACAGGTAGCTTTGCTTGGAAAGAAAGTGTATCTTATGATCAAGTAGATTATAAAACGGTATTAGAGACTTACACAGATAAAAAATTAAATTGGAAAGTAGGATTTCAATCATTTAATTTCCCAGAGTGGGGAATTTATAATCGTGATTCATTCAATACTTTCTATGGTAATCAACTATTTATGAAATCACGTAGTTATAATGAAGGAACGAATAATTTTGTTTCAAAAGATACAGTACCAGCTTTAACAGGATATGGTTTTTCTCCAAACGTAGTAGCGGTTATTACTGCTGATAAAACAGAAACTACATCAGATTTAAAAATAACAAATCGTAGAATTTCAGATCAGTACAATATCGAATGGGTAAGTTCAAAATGGTGGGGAACAAATAATAAAGATACATATAATGAATTCTTTACGAACCACTATAAATTAGACTGGAAAAACCATCAAGTTACTCTTGATAACCAAAAAGTCCTTGAAGAACAAATGAATAGTATCAATAGCGTGAATGATAAACTTAACAAAGGAAAAGGAAAATTATTTTTTTCAATGAATGGAAATCAACTCAAAGCTACGTCTAGCAATGCTGGTTATGGTATCAGTTACGAAGATAAAAATTGGGGTATCTTTGTAAATGGTGAAAAGGTCTATACTTTTAATGAAAAATCAACTGTAGGCAATATATCTAATGATATTAACAAATTAAACATTAAAGGACCTTATATCGAGATTAAACAGATTTAGTCAGAAAATGATGGACGATTGATGGATAATTATCTCATCAAGATACGAGTACGCTAGTTTATGTTAAATTTGTATAATGTAACGAAAGGACCAGATCTTATTTATTTTATAGATAAGATCTGGTCCTTATTATTTTTTTGTTTGCACACGAAGTTAAGATAACATTAGATGTTTTTTGTCCAGACTTTCACTCGATTAAAAAAGAGCGTAAAGTATTTGAAAGCTATTGATGCTACGCAAGGGGATATTGTTTAAAGTAATCAGAACTTCATCGGTTGTTAAGTTACCACTTTAAATATATAATTAAATTTCATTAAAAAGATACTCTATTCAAAGTCCTTATTGGGTTTTTGAAGTGAAATATATACTATTTGAGGTGTGTGAAATGGGGAAATCTCGAGAGCAGACGATGGAAAATATCTTAAAGGCTGCTAAGAAAAAATTTGGAGAGCGTGGCTACGAAGGTACGAGCATACAAGAAATTGCAAAAGAAGCGAAAGTGAATGTTGCTATGGCCTCTTACTATTTTAATGGGAAAGAAAACCTATATTATGAGGTGTTTAAGAAATATGGTCTTGCTAATGAGCTACCCAATTTTCTTGAGAAGAATCAATTTGATCCTATCAATGCCCTTAGAGAATATTTAACGGTTTTTACTACACATATAAAAGAGAACCCTGAAATTGGATCATTGGCATATGAGGAGATTATTAAGGAAAGTGCACGATTAGAAAAGATTAAACCGTATTTCATAGGTAATTTTGAACAGTTAAAAGAAATATTACAGGAGGGTGAAAAGCAAGGAGTTTTTCATTTCTTCTCCATAAATCATACGATACATTGGATCACTTCTATTGTTTTATTTCCAAAGTTTAAAAAATTTATTGATTCTTTAGGGCCAAATGAAACGAATGATACAAATCATGAATGGATGCCAGAAGACTTAGTGAACAGGATTGTTACTGCATTAACAGATAAACCTAACGTGTAAATTATTCAGTGTATATGAATTCTATTATTACTATTTAAAGCCTAATTTCTCAATGTATTGTAGAGAAATTAGGCTTTTTTCAACACGTCATTAAAGTATTTATAATTCAATGACTCAATTTGCTGATTATATTTTCAAGTATTCGTTTTGAGCTACATAGATATAGTTTTTGTTGCAACTGTTTGTTGAAATGCTTTATCATGCTCAACAATAACCATTGTGGGATTAAATTGTTGAATAAGCTCTTCGATTTGCATACGGGAATAGATATCTATAAAATTTAGTGGTTCATCCCATATATATATATGAGCTTTTTCACATAAGCTTTTAGCGATAAGCAGTTTTTTCTTTTGTCCACCAGAATAATGAGATATATCTTTCTCAAATTGAATTCGGTCAAAGTCCATCTTACGTAGGATGGATTTAAATAAGGTCTCATCAATCTTGTGCTGTTCAATAAAGTCTGATAGCGATCCCTTTAAATGAGAAGTATCTTGTTGGACATAGGAAATGATGAGTCCTGTACCTAAAATAACTAAGCCTGTATGCTGTATCGGATGTCCTAGAATTAGTTTTAGGATACTACTTTTTCCGCTCCCATTCGTTCCATCAAGTACAATTCGGTCACCTTGTTCAACTATGAAGCTAATCGAATCATTCACAATTTGGTCATCGTACTTAACGGACACATCAACCAAAGTAATCAATTCATTTGATTTAAATTGTAATTGTTCCAATTTTAAGGACTCAGTTTTCTCCACATTTTTTAGTAATTTTGACTTTTCTTCAATAGCTTTTTGTTGTCTTGATTCAAGGTTTTTTGCTCTTTTCATCATCTTGGCTGCTTTATGACCTACAAACCCCTTATCCAACTTAGAGCCTGAATTCCTCGTTCCATTTTTTGAAGCTTCCACATCATGAGACCAACTTGCTGAACGCTTGGAAGACTGTTTTAATCTCCATATGTCTTTTTGTAGACGCTCATTTGTAGCCTCTTCGTGCTCTTGCTGTCTATCAAAATTTAACTTCCAAGAAGAATAGTTACCACTCTGAACTTCAATATTTGCTCTATTTATAGATAGGATATGGTCAACGCACCCATCTAAAAAGATTCTGTCATGTGAAATTAAAATAAATCCTTTTTTCTTCCTTAGATAATCAGAGACTATTTTTCGTGCATCAGTATCTAAGTGATTTGTTGGTTCATCAATTAATAGGAATTGGCCCTCATTTAAAAACAGTGCAGCAAGCAACACCTTTGTTTGTTCCCCATTTGATAATGTTTTAAATGGTCTGTATATGACCTCAGCATCAACATTTAAATAGGATATCTCACGCAGAAATTCCCAATCTTCTGCTTGGGGACAAATTTCTTCAAGGATTTCATGAGTGAATTTGTTCTTATCTGCAACAGAGTAGGGGAAGTAATTGAATTCTACCGAAGCAAGGATTTTCCCACCATACTCATAATTCCCTAACAATAAATTAAAGAATGTCGTTTTACCTCGTCCGTTTCTACCAATAAATCCTAGCTTCCAATCCGTATCTATTTGGAAGTTTACACTTTCAAAAATATTATCAAAGCTACCTGGGTATGAAAAAGTTAAATCTTGGACTTTTATCATTGACATAATAATTCCTCCTTTATATATCGAAACGTTTCATATAAAGTCGGAACATCCATCCATTTTTTAATTGCTCTATATAAGTTTGATGGATATTAACGACTTATATAGAGCATTACATGTGTAACAATAGTGTCTGAAGTACTCATTTTTCTCGCTCCTTTATTTGTTAGGTACATTTAACAATTAATAAGTTCCAACTAACATAAACGGGAATAAAAAAATCCCCCAATTGTAATCGGAAGGATTAGTCTTTCGTCTATACTTAATAAGTACTTATTAATCATTTGAATCATGACAAATAAAGTATGAACTGAATTTTAAAAATGGATAGACTAACCCTATATTTTGTAGTTTGAAGTTATAAAATTCAACTTAAAATATAAATTAGTTAATCATTATTCATCCATCATTCCTTTCATAA
>NZ_JBMOWC010000089.1:0-11505 GCF_049310765.1 Bacillus sp. PSXD-155
TCCGTATCGATTCGGTAGAAGTGTATGAACTTAGAACAAAAGAATATGTATTTTTTATTTTTTTAAACATTAATATTCATTAAAAAAAACGAGTATTTTCACAATAAAATATAAATACATAGTAAGTTGAATTTAAAAAAAGATGCTATCTTCTAGCATCTTTTTTTCTTTAAGAGGAAATATCATTGATCCTTATATTATTTGAAATTCAAATGCGGGCATATAAATAAGGGAAAAGGAGATAATATTTAACAAATTATAATTGGAAATGGTATTTTAGGTCAGAAATGTTTTTATACTAATTAGGTTATTGGTACTAAATAAGCATAATGTCTCGCTTTTCTGCTCTTTAATCTTATAGTTATTTTTTATTAAGTACATATCGTTTTTTAGAAATCTCAATCCTAGCAGAGTATATAAATTGGGTGATAAAAATGTGGAACGTAATTACTTCTTATCTTCCAGATTGGAAAGTCTTTGTACAAGCTTTTATCTTGTTTTTAATTCCGTATACTATCTCAAGATTTTTTCATTGGGTTCGTATGGCAGAGAAAGAGTGGGAAGAATGAGTTGGTGGAAGTCAAGAGACAAACAAGTGAAAAAAAATAATATTCAAAGTAAAACGAAACAAGATCATAAACCATCTCAAAATGCAAACGTTCATTTCACAAATGATTTTGCCTCTAACTTAGAACTTATAAAGCAACAAATCGGACATAATTCTGATGTTCGCTTTCGGAAGTTTAATATTGGACGCACAGATATTCAAGCTGGGATCGTTTTTGTTGATGGTCTATCAGATAAAGAGATAATTGACAAACATATTATGAAATTATTAATGGATGATTTTTCTGATGAATATAAAAATGAATCTTCTTATGTGGAGGGGACTGTTTCAAAAGAATATATTAAAAATAAAGTTCTTACAATTAGTGAAGTAGCAGAAGTCCATTACATAAAAGATTTAACACCCAAAGTATTGATAGGTTCAACAGCTCTTTTAATTGATGGTTTAGCAGATGTGTTTATTCTTGGTACAACAAAAGCAAATAAACGAAACATTGAAGAACCAGTATCGGAGGCATTAGTCAGAGGGCCACGGGTCGGTTTTACTGAAGTATTAAGTGATAATACCTCACTTTTGCGACGACACTGTGCGGATGAGAGCTTATCATTAGTAAAGCTACCAGTAGGAGAACGTGCAAAGAAAGAGTTAGTCGTCGCATTTATTAAAGATCTTGCTAGTACAGAATTGGTGGATGAAATAAAAAACAGAATTCAGAAAATTGACATAGACAGTGTACTCGAATCTGGTTATATAGAGCAACTCATTGAAGATAATTATCTCAGTCCCTTTCCGCAGATTCAAAATACAGAACGACCTGATCGTGTTATTAGTGCTTTGATGGAAGGTCGAGTAGCTATTTTGTTAGATGGAACACCATTTGTTTTAATTGCTCCAGTTACATTTAGCATGCTGCTGCAATCACCAGAAGATTATTATGAAAGGTGGCTTCCTGGTACGCTTCTCCGCTTATTACGCTTCATGACAGCTTTTGTTTCATTATTTGCTCCAGCACTGTATATTTCTTTTATTTCATTTCATCCAGGATTAATTCCCACTAAGCTCGCTATTTCTATTATCGGATCGCGAGAAGGAGTTCCTTTTCCCGCTTTAATAGAAGCGTTAATTATGGAAGTAGCTATCGAAGTTTTGCGAGAAGCAGGTTTACGTCTGCCTAAACCGATTGGACCTGCAATGGGAATTGTGGGCGGTTTAATAATTGGTCAGGCTGCCGTAGAAGCAGGAATTGTTAGTCCAATAATGGTTATCGTTGTTGCGGTAACAGCTATTTCTTCTTTTACTATTCCGCAATATAGTGTGGGAATTACGTTACGCATTCTTCGTTTTGTAGCTATGTTTTGTGCTGCGATATTTGGCTTGTATGGTGTTATTCTCTTCTTTCTTTTACTTTGCAGTCATTTAGTGAAACTGAAAAGTTTTGGCGTTCCTTATACTAGCCCTGCTGTTCCGTATCGATTTAGTGACTGGAAAGATTTTATGGTTCGCATGCCATTAAAAATAATGAGACGTCGACCGAAAATAATGCATACAAAAAAAACTATCCGCAAAAGGTAGCTGATGACGAAAGGAAGTGGCCTTCAGTGATTGCTAAACCTAAAGACCGAATAACAACTTCACAAGCAGTTGTTATTATTGTAAATTACATACTTGGGACAGGAATTCTCACTTTGCCCAGAGCATCTGTGGAAAAAGTGAAAACACCAGATGTATGGCTAAGTGTGATATTAGGTGGAATATTGGCAATGGTTTCAGGAGTAATTATGGTCAAATTAAGTCAGCAGTTTCCAGAAAAAACATTTTACCAATACAGTCAAGATATTGTAGGGAAATGGATAGGCAGATTGCTTAGTTTTCTTATTATAGGGTATTTTCTTACAACTTCAGCATTTCAAATTCGTTCAATGGCAGAAGTAATAAGCTTTTTTTTGCTCGAAGGAACCCCCACATGGGCTATTGTTATGCCTTTTATGTGGATAGGTCTCTATTTGATTATGGGTGGTATTAATTCAATTGCACGGATGTTTGAAATAATATTTCCTATTACTATTTTTATTTTTTTAATCATTTCCTTTATGAGTATCGGAATATTCGAGATAGATAATCTCCGTCCCGTATTAGGTTTGGGAATTAAACCAGTGTTAGATGGGATAAAAACAACGTCTCTCGCATATACAGGTCCTGAAATTATGTTAATTCTTTTGGTATTTATGGAACAACGAAAGAAAGCAGTAAAAGCTATTTTAGTTGGAATTTCTATTCCGTTAATCTTTTATGTAATAACTGTTGTAATGGTCATTGGTGCATTATCAATTGATGGGGTTGTAACAAGAACATGGCCGACAATTGACCTTATGCGCAGTTTTGAAATTTCTGGTTTGATATTTGAACGTTTTGAATCTTTACTGCTTGTAATATGGATTATGCAAATATTTGCTACCTATACGATTAGTTATTATGCAGCTGCATTAGGATTAGCGCAACTCTTTAAAAAGAGTATTCATCCGTTTATTTTTGCTTTGATTCCAATCATTTACATCATTTCTATGACTTCGAAAAATATAAATGACTTGCTTAAATTGGGGGATATGCTCGGTAATGCTGCTTTATTTTTATTTGGTTTACTGCCACTGCTTCTTCTTATTATTACGCGATTAAAAGGAGGAGTAGTGTGAAACATAAATTTAATTATATGCGGTTCTATTTGGCTTTGTTAGGGACGCTTTTGCTTCTATTTTTAACCGGATGTTGGAGCAGTAAAGAAGTAGAAGAGTTGAGTTTAACTGCAGGTATAGCACTAGATAAAGGGAAGGATTCAACAATTGAGAAGGAGGATGAGGAAGGAGGTTATCCTAAAAGAAATCTTATAACAGCTACTTATCAAATTGTTAGTTCGCAAGCACAAAGTAAAGGAAATGGACAACAAAAACGTTATATAAATGTTTCTGAGACCGGTGATTCCATTCATCAAATTGTTCGTGAGTTTTCATTGAAAAGAGAGAGCACAATGTTCAGCCCACATTTAAAAAATATTGTTATTAGCGATAGTCTTGTACGTACATACAGTTTAGAACAATTACTTGAACAGTATCTCCGTGACAATGAAGTTCGGCTTAGCTGTATGCTCTTAATTAGCAAGGGTCTAGCGAAGGAGGTACTGGAATCAAACAAAAAAGGAGAAATCCCAGCATTTCGTTTGTCTGGAATTGCAGATAATAGAAATAGAACAACAAGGATTTTACCCCCTGTATCGCTCGCTAAATTGGAAGGAAAGATGCGGTCAGGGTCCAGTTTTCTTTTGCAAAATGTAATCTCGATAAATGGGGAAACAAAATTTGCAGGAGCTGCTGTAATTAAAGGGAAGACAAAAAAGTTGATGGGCTTTTTAAATGAACAGGAATTGGAAGGAGTAGTATGGATAAACGGAAAAAGGAATGGTGGTGTGGTAAAAACTTTTGATAAAGAATCAAAGAAACTCATTATATACGAAATAAAGTCAATAAAAAGCAAAATCATACCACATGTTAACGGAAATAATATTTCCTTTGATGTAAACATTGAATCAGAAGGGCGTTTGTCTGAAAATTGGATGCAATCAGGAAAAGATTTTGAAAATGAATTTTTGAAAAGGGAAGAAAAAGCTATTGAAAAAGAAGTAAAGCACTTAGTACATCATGTTACAAAAAAAATACAAAAAGAATACCAAGTCGATATTGTGGGTTTTGGCAACCAATTAAGAATTAAACACCCGAGAACATGGGAGAAAGTCAAAAAAAATTGGGATCAAACATTTAGTAAGGTACCGATTAAATATCATATAAATGTAACTATACAAGATTATGGAGCGTCAAGTTTAAAACGGTGAGATACCTTAATTGAAATTATATTTGCATCAAAACAAAAAGTTACAAAAATTTTAATTTAAAAATTTTTGTAACTTTTTGTTTTTTTATGTCCTTCTTATTATAGATTAAAGAAATGATTTTATCCCGCTATTTGTCGGGCAGTAAGACTCCCACCTCAAAATTCAGCGAAAGCAAAGAAGTTATTAGAGGTATATGTAAGCTCTATATAGGAAGGAGAATTTTGAAATTCTATTGATAAACCAAGTAATTGTAATAGCCCTTATTTAGAATAATAATTTCAAAATCAATAAAATTTAGAGTAGAAGGAGCAAGAGCAAATTATTATGAATAAACAAATAGGATTCATCGGATGTGGAAACATGGGTATTGCTATGATAGGTGGGATGATAAAAAAAAATATAGTTTCTCCAGATCAAATAATTTGTTCAGATTTAAACGTCATTAATTTAAAAAATGCTAGTAATGAATATGGCATAACTATAACTACTAACAACAATGAAGTCGCTAACAGTGCTGACATTTTAATTTTATCAATCAAACCAGATTTATACTCATCGGTAATTAACCAAATAAAAGATCAAATAAAAAATGATGTAATCATTGTAACTATTGCTGCAGGAAAAAGTATTAAGAGCACTGAGAATGAATTTGGTAGAAAGTTAAAAGTTGTTAGAGTAATGCCTAATACACCGGCACTTGTTGGAGAAGGAATGTCTGCGTTATGTTTTAATGAAATGGTTACAGAAAAAGATATAAAAGAGGTACTGAACATATTTAATATTTTCGGCCAGACGGAGGTCATAAATGAAAAACTAATGGATGTTGTTACATCTATTAGTGGTTCTTCTCCAGCATATGTGTATATGTTTATAGAAGCCATGGCAGATGCTGCTGTACTTGGCGGTATGCCGAGAAAACAAGCTTATAAATTTGCGGCTCAGGCTGTATTAGGTTCTGCAAAAATGGTATTGGAAACAGGAATACATCCAGGTGAATTGAAGGATATGGTTTGTTCTCCAGGTGGAACGACGATAGAAGCTGTAGTAACGCTAGAAGAAAAAGGTTTAAGAACAGCTATCATTTCAGCTATGAAACGTTGTACGCAAAAATCTATGGAAATGTCTAGTTTAACTAGTAAGTGAGAAGCGAATTTATATAATATTTCAAATCTATTTAATGTAAAAGAAATATTATGAGGCTAGTTAATAACTAAGTAAATTTATATACAACACTAAAGAGAAAAACAAACCTTATTTTAAAGGGGATACAGAAAATATGAGTAATTTACTAAAAAAGAAATCCGTTACACAATTGTTAGAGCATAATCAAAGCAAGACTTTAACGAAAACATTAGGAGCATTTGATTTAATTATGTTAGGGATAGGCTCGATAGTTGGAACAGGGGTTCTTGTGTTAACTGGATTAGTAGCAGCAAGAGATGCTGGTCCAGCAGTTATTTTTTCATTTGTACTTGCAGCAATTATATGTGGATTTATAGCATTATGTTACGCAGAAATTGCTTCCACACTCCCGGCATCTGGTAGTGTATATACGTACTCATATGCAACAATTGGTGAGTTTGTTGCTCATCTAGTAGGTTGGTCATTGCTGTTAATATATATTGTGGCAACAGCGGCTGTCGCTGCTGGATGGACAGGCTATTTCCACAATTTAATAAAGGGGTTTGGATTAGAGATACCTAAAGCTCTAGTAACGATTCCTTCGCATGGTGGTATTGTGAATCTACCAGCAGTAATCATTACATTGATATTAGCATGGATGTTATCCCGTGGTACGAGGGAAAGCAAACGAATCAATAATATAATGGTATTGATTAAAATTGGAATGATTTTGTTGTTTATTACGGTTGGTATATTCTATGTAAAACCAATGAACTGGATACCAATTGCACCATACGGTTTAAGTGGAGTTTTTACGGGTGGAGCAGCTATTTTATTCGCTTTTACGGGTTTTGATATATTAGCAACTTCAGCAGAAGAAGTAAAAGATCCGAAACGTAATCTTCCGATCGGTATTATTGCATCATTAATCATATGTACAATTATTTATGTTATGGTATGCCTTGTTATGACAGGAATGGTTTCCTATAAAGAATTAAATGTTCCTGAGGCGATGGCTTATGTAATGGAAGTTGTAGGACAAGGAAAAGTCGCTGGTGCAATTGCTGCAGGTGCTGTAATTGGCCTTATGGCTGTTATTTTTTCCAATATGTATGCGGCAACACGAGTATTCTTTGCAATGAGTCGTGATGGATTGTTACCGAAATCATTTGCGAAAGTTAATAAGAAAACTGGAGCACCCACTTTTATAACTGGATTGGCAGGAATAGGGAGCTCTTTAATAGCTGGGTTTATTGATTTGAAAGAATTAGTTAATTTAGTTAATATCGGTAGTTTGGTGACGTTTGCGTTAGTTTGTCTATCAGTTATTATCCTTCGTAAATCACACCCAAATTTAAAACGTGGATTTATGGTACCTTTTGTACCTGTATTACCATGCGTTGCAATTGTATGCTGTGTGTTTTTAATGCTAAATTTACCGTTAAGGACATGGGTGTACTTTAGTATTTGGATTACTATTGGGGTAGTAGTATATTTCCTTTATTCGATAAAACACAGTAATTTAAATGAGGAAACGATCTCGAAATTACATGATAAAATTGCGAGATAATAACGATCGAAAATTTTATTAATAATCATATTGATAGTTGAGTAACATAGAAACAGTTTTTTGACATTTAGCAAGAGATAAAATAAGAGATGCTAGGGCAGCTAAGTACTTTTTTAGAAACCTTGCTTGTTTTTTACGATTTAAAACTGCTAAGGAGAGAGAAGTATGAGTGAATTGCATTTTATGAGTATAGAAGAATTGGATAATAAATTGAAAAAATCTGACAGTGGTATTTATTTCATTAAAGACTATAATGACAATATTATTTATGTAGGCAAGGCTTTTAGTATAAAAAGTAGAGTATTAGCTCATTTTAATAGTTATTCCAATATTGAGGAATATGTACATTTATTTAATAAAGTAGCGTATCTCATTGAAGATAGTTTGTTAAAACGCTCATTGTTACAAGTTACTTACATGATTAAATATAAACCAGTATTAAACAAAGAAGTACAAAAAGAATTCCCAGAGTTGTATACTCAATACATTAAGCAGACAAATAAAAAATCTATGTTGTTAGAAATTGATGAAGCTAAAGAAAAAAGGGATGAGTTAAAGAATAAATTAGTAAAATTAGTGGGTGGAAAAACTATGTTTTATGACATAATTTCTCTGTTAAACAATGGATATAACTATCATGTCCTCGCAAAAGTATTGAGCATAGAACTTCAAACTTTAATTATAATAAAAGAACACCGAAATAAATTCCCGATACCACATAATTATAAGAGGACAATAAAACATCAAGATATAATGTATGCTTTATCTGGAAAAAAGAATTTAAGTACTTCAAGGTTAAACACTTAACTTTAAAATAGTAAATTCGTTGCTTTTGTAGCTTTTATTGTTATATTGAAATGCAATGTACATTTGTGTTTCAAATTTAATTGGTGGAATAAGGGGAGGGAAAGGGTTCCTATAAAAACACTGGAATAAATTAGGTTACTCATGCGTAAATAGCATAATTAGGCACATGTTATTTATAAATATTCAAAGATACGAAAGTAATACAAATGAAATTCTTATTTCTGCTACTACAAGTACTATTGAGCAAATGAAGTATGAAATTGCTTTTGAACTAAGAGTCACACTGGGACCTGATACATCACATCATCTGCAAATGGTTCGGATCGGTGGAGAGATTACAAAACGCTTAGTTTGAATGGCTGAAAAACAGTTAACAGGTCAATACAGATTACACTAAGAAAATAATCCGTATATATACGGATTATTTTTCCTTTAATTTACAAAAAAATAAATTTCGAAATTGAAAAAACCTCTCAGATTCCTTTGTAATAATCTTTTTTAGTTGTGTTAATGACATAGGTATCGAAAGGTGATAAATTCGATACGAACGATGTATAAGCCCTTAAAAGGGTTTTGATGTTATTTATAATTTTAATTCCATAATACTTAAGCCGATATAATAAAATGTTTTATGTCTAAATCGATATAAAGGAATAGTTTTTAAGTGATATTTCTTTTTTATAGAATAAGCAAAACCTGATATTGTAGTAATTATTGTTTTGAGGTCAATTTACTGTGCACCTTGGTTATTGAAGTTTTTTGTTGATTAACAACTATTGTATTTGGAAATTATTAATAAGTTTATCTCGCTATTTGCCGGGCAGTAAGACCCCACCTCAAAATTCAGCGGAAGCAAAGAAGTTAGGTGGGAGTCTTACTGCCCGTAAAAGCCCGATTGGTGTGGGCTAATAATCAGTGGGGGATGAACAAAACCCCCACTGATTAAAGTTTCACTTTATGTGATGTGGTAATAAAACTATCTAGTTTGCTATTCTTAGTATTTGTAAAGTCTATATATTTTTTCCTCTTTTGTGGAAAGTAAAACTAATGTTACGACCAGTAATATAGTGTCATTTTTTGAATATTCCATTCGTTTTTTATTTTTATTTTTAGTTGATGAAAAGACCTTTCTCTCAATTAAATGTTTAATTGAGTACTTGAATTTCCTCTACCTTGTATTTTTCAAAGCATAGTGCTTCAAAAATAGCCGTATCGCTTTCATCTGTTTCCAATTTCACAACTTCTTTATTATCTTTTTCTAAAATTTGGAGCAAAATAGTTTTTCAGTTTCACATTTAAATTAGCAGTATTTATTTTTTGAATTCAATTTGTATAAATGATTGAATTGGAACTTTGACTGTTATTTCTTGCGGTGGTACAGTATCTTCTGTTACTTTCGCTTTATTTTAAATCTTTTTCCAGCTTGGTCCTCGCATTGACTACCACTGTATTTTGTAGTACTTCACTGTTTTCTCAAGTTCAATAATTATATTTTGTAGAATTAAGAAAAGAACTTAGCTTATTTCCTTTACTTTACTTATCTACTCTGATATTTAGATGCTAACTACAATTAAATAATATATGATTTTTATAAAAAAGATATAGTAATATTTTGTTGTGAATTGTACTAATTTGATATTTTATAGTATTATTTGTCGTGAATTATATCTAACAAAATATATTTTATGGATCTATAAAGGAGAATGTAATGAATACTTCTATTGATATACAACACTTGTGTGATCTTGCACATAAAGCATTTAATGCCCCTGTACATATTTTATCTGCAGACAGAAAAATTTTATATCATTCTACATCTGATAATGTTTGTAGTCCTTTTTATTCTTCAAAAGAAGAACATCTTAGTGATATTTATCAAGAAAACGATCCCTTTAACTTGCCACTTTTCCGAAGTAACAACTATCTTGAAAATTTTGTTCTAATTCATATAGAAAATCATGATGATATTAAAGGGACTATTATAATCGGTCCTACTATACATCCAAAAGATTCAGATGATATGATCATAAAATTTCAGAAAGAATTTAAATCAAATGATAACATTCAAGAAAGACTTGCCTATTATCAGTGTTTATCTGAGATTAAAAAAACTACATTAATTGATATGGGAATTTTATTACATTACATGATTTTCAATGAAAAGTTAGATGTAGATATTGTCTTGGAAAAAAATAAAGTACTAGAGGAAATTCCTAATAAAAATGTGAAACCTGATTTATATATTTTAAAACGCCGACAAAACAAACCTAAAACGCACAATATGGCATTAGTAAATGATTTCTTTTCGACTATTAAAGAAGGCAATAAAAAAAAGTTAATACAGTATATGTATGCGGTTTCGCAAGAAGATGTTGAACTTATGCTAATAGAGGATCCGCTCAGGAATCAAAAAAATCTTGGAATTATTGCGATTACCTTAGCCACTCGATATGCAATAGAAGGAAACCTGCCACCAGATATTGCTTTTGCTCATAGTATTTTATATATACAAACCCTGGAACAATTAGATAATGTAGAATCTGTAAAGCGATTGTCAGGGGATGCTTTACGTACCTTTGCAGATCGTGTGAAAGAATACAATGCAAAAAAGTATTCTTACGCGGTTACTACATGTATAAAACATATTAATAAAAATGTTTACGATGGAATATCTCTGAATGAACTTGCTAATCATTTAGAAATTACGCCTACTTATCTGTCTAAACTATTTAAAAAAGAAATGGGAATTACTTTAAGCGAATATATTCAAAGGGAACGAGTGGAAGAAGCAAAGAAATTATTAACACTCACTACTTATTCGTTATCAGATATCTGTGCTTGGCTTAACTTTAATGACCAAAGTTATTTTATAAGAGTTTTCAAAAAAATCACTAGCATGACTCCTAGACAGTACCGTGAAAAATATACAATAATATAAGCTTGTTATCTGCTGCTTCCAATGTAAAGACTTAAACAAAGGTGTAAGTACCTCAAAAAAATGAAAATAATGAACTTATTACTCTAGAAAAAGAACCTTTATTCAAGTAGACGTATGAGATTAACCTGATATTATTTTGTTAGCGGAACAGTTTCAATTTTTAGGAGTTAGAAAAATATTGCAGAAACAAAGTTTATCTATTTTTTTAATAACAATCATGTGCTGAATTTATCGGTATAGTTCTGAATTAGATAAACTAGTCTGACGTCAGCTCAAACAAATAGCTCTTGAAGATTTGATAAAAACATATGTGAGCAAAAGCTCAATGGAAATGTTTGTACCATATTGCTAATTTGAAAAAATACACTAACCGTTATTTTGCTAAAGGAAATAAAAAGAAAGAAGGCTGCAAAGTGTTCCAAGGAAGCTTTGCAGCTTTTTTGTAATTTAAAACCTATGTTTATAACGATGATAAGTTTATAGACTAATATCTTCATACTATATGTTTATTAATAATGATATTAGGATGTTTTGTGAAAAAATCAACAATATATCATATATTACTAAATATATCTACATTTTATGCAATTATACATAACTAAATAAAGGTAAAAAAGTAT
>NZ_JBMOWC010000090.1:0-11130 GCF_049310765.1 Bacillus sp. PSXD-155
GTTTCTCCTTTCACTCAAAACTAGAACTACTTATCTTTATTTTCTATGTAATTGGATTTATTACATGTATACTACTGTTCTTTAACTTTCAAAATCCGTATCGAATTTTTTTATTAATTTGTAGTTTTTTATTTTTAACTGGATCCAATTATTACTTTAAAGAAACATTAAATTTTAGTAAAAAAACTCCAAAGCAACATAAAACTTTTTTAAGTACACAAGAAGACTCTTTTCCAAAAGAAGTCCGTAAATTTTCAGAGGATTACAATAACATAATAAGGAATGATTTTTATGAAATACCGATGATTCCTACTGAATTACAGATTACAAGCAAAAAACATTCTTCCCATAGTACATCTTTCTTAGTTGAACTTTATAATAGCGAGAATGAAATTACTGATGACTCTGTACAATTAACTCCATCAGACCGTTTTTATATACTGTTAAATACACAAAAAACAAAAATATCAAAAATAGTATATGAAGGGCAAAATTTTTTCACATTAACAGTCACACTAAAGGCTCTTAATTTACAGCAAGAACCAGAAATTCATAATATGTTTTTAGAAATAGATAAACGTAGAGCGATGAATCTTCTTAATTTTGAAATTAAAGCCCATACTAAAGAATGGAAAGTAACATTTAAAAGTGATAATTCTTCTTCCAATCTTCCTATCACATTTAATTTTGAAAAACGAACAGACAAATTATAAAAATAAAAAGAGTTATTTTCTTTGAAAAATAACTCTTTTTACTTTACTTACTCCAAATCTTTCTCCCAGTTTGGGCATCAATATAACGAATTTCCCGACTACAATCAAAAGGTTCTTTATGTTTTTCATCTGTCGTTTGTTTGTACAGTAGTTTGTATTTCGTTTCCTCTGCATCATGATCTACAAACCATTCTAATTTAACTCGGATAGCCTCTCTGTATATTTCTAACGCTTTTTCTTTTGTTACTTTTGGTGTTGTTTCATATGTAAGTAATTCTTTTATAAAGTTGCCAGACTCTCCAGAGTAGTGCATCACAGCACCATTTTCTGCATTGATGTTGATCATAATATATTTCCGCTCTACATGAATGTCATTTACATAGATTGAAAAGGAAAACCTCTCTATCCCCTCTTCCTCCTCATAATTATCCCAAAGTTGAACATACTTTGTCGCATCTGGGATAATATGCTCTAAAAATTGAAGTGCCTTGCTTAAACATTGCTCTCTTGATAAGATTGTTTTCCTTTTTTTCTCATCCTTCCACATAAAAAAAGAAAGCAATTGATTTGTTTCTTTATCTAGAGTAATTACAACGAATTCATCATGTTTCAACATTGGAAAATGTTTTTTATAAAACTCATCCATTGAATATGAATCCTTCTCTTCTATTTCTTTTTGTAATTCTTCTTTTAATACAAATTTTATCCGGACTTCATCCTCATCTACTTTTTCATCTATTTTGACAAACTTCCCCTTGTCCCAATCAAATAAATCAAACACATCTTTTTTTTGACTACTCTTTAGCGGTTTATCAACAAGTACTGTAGAAGGTAATTTATAGTGTTCTGGCCCATATAAATCTTTACCTGTACTTGCATCAATAAACGCATGACTAGGCTCTGGTTCATATACAAGATGGTACCCTTTTACTTCTTCCCCGTTTTCATACTCACATGAAGAGTATGTTAAATCTACAAATACAAGTCTCATATCTTGTCTAGCTTTCAAATTTTCTAAAACGATATTCTCCCCAACAATTTCACTTGGCCATAACGGTTTTTTCTCTATGGCTTTTTGTCCATTGTAATGAAAATGCACAACATTACCTGAAGGGTGCACTTGCACAACACACCCAGTATTCGGCAATGGATAGCTATTCACTTCTTGCATATAATTTACTTCTTTCCAACGGCGCCTGTCGTCCTTAACCGTTACATATGTATAGAATTCATATCCTTCTTTTGTATATTTTTTTAAGAATGTATTTGCAACCTCTCTTGCTTTATTCTCCTCTATCGCTCCCTTATCACTCGAAAAAGAATTTCCATCATCTATCCTAAATTCAATTAAATTACCAGTATGTCTATTTAATGTAATTTGTATCTGTTTCTCCTCATCATCTTTATGTCCCCACCATAATAGATGATACGGGTCATCAACCCCTTCTTGATCATCTACAACAAGCCTATATTCATCTGGAATTTCAATAATATGAGCTACGTGCTCTTTTCTTTCTTTATCTTTTTGATTCACCATACCCTCTCCTTCGTTACAATTTAAGGTAATTATAACAAAGAAAACCAAAACTTATTAACAAAAAAAGACTAGAGATATCTCTAGTCTTCTACTTCGTCTCACGATGTAACGTTACTCGCTTTAATCGTGGACAATATTTTTTTAGTTCGATGCGTTCTGGATTGTTTCGTTTATTTTTTTTAGAAATATAATTACGATCACCGCACTCCGTACAAGCTAATGTAATATTTACACGCATAGGTAATTCTCCTTTCTTTCAAAGATCGCAAACTAAAACGTAATGATTACGATTTACATATTATAAAACTTCATTCTATTTGTCAATTGCAAAAACAAGAAGATTCTATTTAGAATCCCCTTGTTTTTATAGTTAAATAAATTTTATTAAAACGATTCGTATGTAACAAACTCACTAATTGGCTTTCGATATCCTCTTGGACGAACTTTAGTCGTATCACTTTTCCCTATCGTAATCATTAAAACAGGTATTACATGCTCTGGCATATTTAATTCACTTTGTACTGCTTTTTCATCGAAACCAATCATTGGACATGTATCATAGCCATAATATTTAGCTGCGTACATAAAAGTCATCGCACTTAACGAAGCATTTCTAATCGCTTCATCCTCCATGAAACGCTCTCCTTTTCCTTCATATAAACCTTTCGTTTGCCTAATGGTATCTTCATATTCGCATTCATCAATCATTTTTAAAACTTTCATACCGAAGTAAATATTTTCAACATTTTGGTATGCTCTTTTATCACCACAAACGAGCACTACCGCTGATGCACTCGATACTTTATATTGACCGAACGCTAATTCTTTTAATCTTTCTTTTCGCTCTTGATCACGAATTACAACATAATGTGTGTGCTGCAAATTATAGCAAGATGGAGAAAGCTTAGTTAACTCAAATATTTTTTTAAAATCCTCATCAGGGATTTCTATACCTTGTATAAATTTCATTGCAGAACGTCTAGCAATTGCTAATTCTTCAAAGTTCACCGTATATCCTCCTTAATAACTATAAATTTAAATATACATTAATTTATACAAATGGATAAATCAAATAAAAACACTTTAAATCCGAATAATAATTATGATTAACAGCAAAAAAGACAAAAAGCTGAAACAATTAGTTCATACGAAATTCACACGAATCTATTACTATAGAAATTGTACATAGTGAACTTATTAACAATCACGTTTATTTATATAGAATCTTACTCGAAAGGAGTTGAAAGTATGAAAACTAAATATCGCTTTATGATCTCATCATTTGCCGCTTGTGCTTATATGATTTGGTATTTAGTATAATAACAACCTCACTTGTAAATAGGAAAAGGTGTGTATATAAAATGGAATATAATCAATCAACAGTTAACTACTGGAAAGCTTTTGTATTACCATATACATTTGCTTTAGAAGAGTTAAAAACTAAATTTGAAATTATGAACCGGGAAGCTCAATTTTTAGAGGATTACAACCCGTTTGAACATATAAAAACAAGACTAAAACAACCTGAAAGTATTATTAAAAAGCTTGAACGTAAAAATTTATTACCGACAGTTGAAAATGCCCAAAGGCATTTACAAGATATTATTGGTATTCGTATTACATGTTGCTTCGTAGAAGATATTTATCATTTAAAAGAAGTCATTCAAAAGCGTGAAGATATGGAAATCATAGAGGTAAAAGATTATATCGCTAATCCAAAGGGAAACGGTTATAAAAGTTTACACATGATTATTAAATATCCTTTATCACTGAATTCTGGTACAAAAGATGTATTTGCAGAAATTCAGTTACGTACACTGGCAATGGACTTTTGGGCAAGTTTAGAACACAAACTTTATTATAAATATGAAGGGAAAATACCGGAGTATTTAAAAGATGAACTACATGATGCAGCAATGAAAGCTGAAGATCTTGATAATAAAATGGCCACAATTCGTCAAGATATTGATGATATTGAGGCATGCTCAAATCAAATTATGCTACCACTATAAAAAAAGGTTCTCGCCAATGAGAACCTTTTTTGTACCATTTTTTAGAAGTGCGACTCCCACACTTATTAAAGTTTCACGTTATTTTTTCTCTATCGTGCGAACCTCTTCAATCTTCCATTTCTCATCTTCTTTTCCAAGAGCGTACTGTACTTTCTTTTGAAGAGTGACACTATCGTCTACTTCCTTTTCTTTCGTTTCAACAATAACATACCCTACTTTACTAGCTTTCATATCTATATGTTCCAATTCAATCTTCTTATTTCCCTTTTGAAATGCGGCTTCTTTTTGTGTTTTTAAGTCTTCAGCACTAGGCATCTTCTTTGAAAATAACTCCATATGTTCTGCAAAATTTTTTTCATTCGTCGTTCGCACAAATGTAGTAATAACATCTTGAATAGATTTCTCTTCTTCTTTTGTTATTTGTACCTTTTCCTCAGTTTTTTTAGTAGTAGATTTTTGTTCTACGTTATTCTCTTCTTGTTGACATCCAACTAGTAATACTACAAATACTAGAAGGAATCTTAATTTCCTAAATATTTTTTCCATATTCCCAACTCCTAAAAAGAAAAGTGAGGCATTTCGCCTCACTTTCGCTCTTAATTAACGTCTTCCTTTATTCGGATCGCCACCGCCAACGATATCAAAGACACGTTTCGCTATATTTGTATTCTCTTGAACGCCTGAGAATAAGTATTTACCTGGACCAAATGCATACACGTTCACATCTTCCCCTGTATGCCCACCAGTTGTCCAGCCTGTAACCGAGCGCTTATTGAAAATATCTTCAATTGCATTATCAATCTTTGTTACATCTTTTGACGGAGCTATATCATTTACAGCTTGAATTTCTTCTGGAGTTAATTGTAAATCAATATACTTTTTCAATGTTTCTTCTACATTTGCACCTTTTGCAATCTCATTTGCCATAAAGTCTGGTGTGCGTTTTGCAGCTTTAATTGGATCTACTTTAAAGTTATACTCGCCATTGGCACCTAAAGATAATCCACCTGTAGCGTGGTCTGCCGTTGCAACAACTAACGTATTTTTATCTTTTTTCGCAAACTCAATCGCTGCTTTGAAAGCTTTTTCGAAGTCTTCCATTTCACTCATTGCACCAACGATATCATTATCATGTCCAGCCCAGTCGATTTGACTTCCTTCCACCATTAAGAAGAAACCATTTTTATTTTTGTTCAAACGCTCAATTGCTGCATTAGTCATTTCTTCTAATGAAGGTGTTTTATCATTACGATCAATCATTTTATCTAATCCACCTGGTGCAAATAAACCAAGAATTTGATCATTTTTATCATTTAACAATTGATCTCGATCCGTTACATAGCTATAACCAGATTTCTTAAACTCTTCTGTAAGATTACGATCTTTTCTAACAAAGTTCTTTACACCGCCGCCAAGCATAACATCTACTTTATGCTTCCCTTTAATTTTCTCATCAAAATAATCATTTGCAATTGCGTCCATATTTTTACGGCTAATGTCATGCGCACCGAAAGCAGCTGGTGTTGCATGTGTAATTTCAGAAGTTGCAACAAGTCCCGTTGATTTCCCTTTTTCTTTCGCTTGCTCAAGAACCGTTTTCACTTCCGCTTTATCATTATCAACTGCAATTGCAGCATTATATGTTTTAATCCCTGCTGACATAGCTGTTGCTGCTGATGCAGAGTCTGTAATATTTTCATGCTCATCTTCTGGGTATGTTTTTTGTGTTCCTACAAGATGCTTATCAAATTCTGTAGATTCCATTTCAAAGGTTTTTGGATTATCTTTCATATAACGGTGAGCCGTCATATATGAAGGGCCCATACCATCCCCAATTAATACGATAACATTTTTAATCTTTGCATTGCTTCCGTTCTCATCTGCATTAACCTCACTAGAACGAGTAAAATTCCATGTTGCTACCGAAGTAACTGCTAATGATGCCACAACTGCAAATGGCCATGCTTTTTTCACAAACTTTTTCACTGTCTTGTCCCCCTAATTAGGTTATTCATTTCCCACTATCAAATTTAATGGAAGACTATTAAGAGAAAATTAGCTGTATGTAAATTTTTTGTTAACTTATGTAAATATCAGTTATAATTTGTATAACTTTGTCTCTTCGTATCAGCCATCCTGCCCTTTACAATTTAAATATAAACAGGTTGGATTTCATTTAACGTAAATCTCTTTTTTTTACATTTTGACTCTATTTTTATGAAATTAAATAGAAATGCGGTGAGCCTTTATGAAAATAGTAAAGCTAAATGAGTCTTTTATTTTTGAATTACTTAATCTTTGCAAATCTGTTGGATGGTTACACGATGAAATTTTTATGAAAAAGCAATTCGAAATGTATCTTTCTATCGGCACACTTGTAGGTTATATTCATGAAAACAAACTCATTGCGACTGGAGGAGTATTTCCCTTTACAAGTAACTTCACTTCCATTGGTATGTTAATCGTTCACCCTAATTTTCAAGGACGAGGAATAGGGCGCATGTTGCTAAATCATTGCTTGGAACAAATTCATCCAAAACAACCAATTGCACTTATTGCGACAAAAGCTGGCGAACCTCTATACACATCATGTGGATTTCAAACAGCAACAACAATTCATCGTTTTGAAAAGCAAACTACTAAGACGTATCCTTCTCACTTACAACAAGTACGAGAAGAAGACCTTATATCTCTTACTTCTCTTGATCAAATTGCAACTGGTGTGAATCGTTCTCTACTTTACTCTTTGCTATTACCAAGGGCCATACACGCTTTTAAAATTGAAAGAAATAACCGTATAGAAGCTTTTTCATTATGCATACGAAAGGGCAATATATTATGTATCAATCCACTTATCGCCAAGCAAGAAGAAGATGCTATTCAAATATTAAAAAAGATATGTGAATGTTGGAATGGTATAGTACGAATTGATGTCCCACACTCACAATTTACATTTCGTAAATTTCTTCAAACAGAAAATTTCCAAGAAACGCTCCTTTCACCTCTTATGATAAAAAATGGTAGCCAACTTCCTGGAAATCGTAATATGCTATTTGCTATGATAGATACAGCGTTATGTTAGAAAGGAGACACCTAATTGAAGCGATTTAGCTATTTTATGGTAGGTTGTCTTACTCTTACACTATTAGTAGGATGTAGTGCAGCAGAAAAGCCAGTAGAACAAGTAAAGCAAGTGAAAAATACAATTACAGCTAAACTAGCTACCGAGGAAAAAATGGTAGAAATAGATGGTCAAACCATTTACTTTAAAAAGATTGGTAATGAAAAACCACCTTTACTTATGATTCATGGCTTTGGAGGGTCATCAGATGGTTTTCAAAAGATTTACTCCGATTTAGCAAAAGATCATACAATTATTTCTGTAGATGCTTTAGGATTCGGGCGCTCATCTAAGCCAATGGATTTTTATTATTCTTTTCCAACTCATGCAAATTTGTATTATAAATTAATGAAAAAACTAGGGTATGATTCATTCGCAATACTGGGGCATTCCATGGGGGGAGAAATTTCTCTAAATTTAACATATTTATATCCTGAAGCAGTTACTCACCTTATTTTAACTGATGCTACAGGTGGTCCTCATACATTCGTTACTAAACAAGGCTCACCAAAACCACAATTGTCGACTGATTTAAATGCCGTTTCTTCTATTACTGATTATGATGAGAGCAAAGTGAAATTCAAACGTAACGATGAAGAGCATTATAACAAAATGAAACTATGGCCTAGACGTCTTAAAATTAATGCGAATGAAATGAAACAGCCTACTTTAATTATATGGGGCAGAAATGATAGTAGCGTTTCTTGGAAAGAAGGAGAAACGTATCATCAATTCTTAAAAAATAGCACTTTACATATTATTGAAAAAGGTTATCATGCACCATTTCGCCAAGAACCACAAGAATTTGTCGGGTATGTACAAGACTTCTTTAAGAACAATCCGATCAAAGTTGAAAAATAACATAAACGGGTATCTCATTTTGAGATACCCGTTTTCATATATTAAGCAGCTTGCTTTTGGCGTTTTTGAGTTTTTGATCCTAATACTTTCGGGATAACAAAGCCATCCATTCCAAATTTCCCAGCGTTCATACCGGCAACAAGAACAAACATAGATAAGATAACCATCTCAGGGTTCACACCAATTGACCCACTAAACATATAGGAAAAGTTCATTACAAGACCAAAAAAGACTGCTGTTTTTGTTAAACAGCCTACAATTAAACCAATTCCGACTAAAATTTCTCCCCATGTTACAAGCGTATTAAACAAATCTACATTTGGAATTGCAAATTCTTGTAAGAATGATGCCCACCAAGATTGAACAGCCGGTTGTGCACCTTTAGATTTTTCAATTGCGCCTTGCAAATAACCTGTTGCATCGAATCCTTTTCCTTGTAGTTTACCGATTCCAGCCATTAACCATGTGTAACCAAGATATACTCGAATTACTGCTAATACAAAAGAAACTGCTTTGTTTTCTCTTAAAAATTGAATAACCATATCTTCCTCCTAAAGTTGTAATTAAGTTAGTTACAGTTAATATAATAACATTAGTTACTTATTTTTCAAATGTTAATTATGAATAATTCATGAAATGTGTATGAAACATTAAAAACTAACGTTTATATAGTAACTTTTATTACCTGTAAAAACTTGAACATATCATACCACAGGTGATAATCATTTTCATTGAAAAAAATGTAAAATAATTGTGAGTTAAATGTGAAACACGTTTATTCGAATATAGAATAAACGTGTTTCACACTAATTATAGAATCGAAATGTATGTGTCTCCTCATCAATTAAACTCGCTTCTTGAAACGCTTCTTCTAACGTTTTCCCATGGTTAATAACCCCATAAAATAAGCGTATAGTAAACATAAGTGCTGCATTTCCATCTACATAATCAATCGATCCAATATATGATTTTGCACCACTATGTAAAAAGATTTTGCAATATTTTTCTCCCCTAACGTGCACCCGCTATTTACAATATGTGTATTATGCAATTTTGCATATTTATAAATTTCTGCTGTACCAAAATATCCTCTCGGTTCATCTTGTTCATATACTTCTTCGTCTAATTCTTCCATGACAAACTTTCCTTCTTCACCATGAAAGCAAAAAATAATATAATTAATATCGTTAAATAAGTTCTTTCCAGAAAGAACTTCCACAAAATCTTTCGGTCTACCAATCCAATATATCACAACTCTTGCACCAAAATACTCAAGAGATGCTCGGATTGATTGCGCCTCTAAATCCGAATTAAAACCAACTACTAATGCAATATTCAACATACAACCCCATCCTATAATCAGCCCTTATTAATCAGACTTTTATGGGATATATCCATTTCATATATGCCCGTTTCTTTCAAAAAGTCTGATCTATTTAAAACGACTTTCTGTAAATATTGCCTATATGCTGTAATTGTTCCATCGTGAGATACAATGCAAATTCTTTCAACACTCAGTTCATAACACCAAAGAAGAAATTCATCTACTATTTGCTGAAAACTATTCTCTGAAATAGTGTTTATACCTTCCTTCCATAACTGATTATTTGAGCTTTTCTCTATCGAAAAATGCGGAAATAACTTTGTTATCATTCCCTGATCTACTATATAATCGCACGGTAATGTTTTCGCTCCTTCTCGATAAGGAAAAATACGTGGAGATACATATGGATGGACTATTTTTTGACAAGCTACTTTCGCACTCCATATTGTCGCCGTTTGTAAAGTTCTAAGTGTAGGACTAACAATTAATATATCCGCTTCTTGTAATGATACATCACGTTGAAGTAATTTAGCTTGAGCCTTTCCTACTCTCGTCAATGGTGGGTCAAACACTTGTAAACTTTCTGGTAAATCCGTTGTATGTTTACCTTCACCATGCCGAACAAAAACGATTTTCATATTCAGTCTCCTCTTACTATAAAATCCTCACACATATTTCTTCCCTATTGCATTCTTTATTCCTGCTGTATAAAAACCGATATGTAAAAAAGGTTTGACACGAAGGTTTGTAAAATATTACAATATTACATGTAAAATACTTTTTACACCGGAAGGAGAATTACATATATGAAATGGATAATTGTCTTTATTGGAATGATTGTATGGGGATATATAAACGGCTTCTTTAGTAGTGATAAAACTGCTAATCCTTGGATTACAGATGATGAACGTGAAACAAAAATTAAACAAAAAGCAATTACGGCAAGCTGTGAAGGGAACCCGAATAGTGGTACATGAAAAAAACACCTCCTGAATTCGCATACTAAGTATGCAAATTCAATGGAGGTGTTTTTGGTTTGAAGACAAGAGTTCATTACCCAGAAGAAATAAAGTGGAAAGTGATTGAAATGAAAAAGGATGGATATTCCAATCGGACCATTATGGAGAAGCTTGGAATTAAAAATGTTTCCCAAATTAAGACGTGGATGAAGTGGTATCGTACCGGTCAAACGTACCGTTTTCAACAACCTGTAGGAAAACAATATTCTTATGGAAAAGGGCCAAAAGAGTTAAATGAATTGGAACAGCTACGGTTAGAAAATAAACAGTTAAAAACAAAATTACTGATATGGGGAAAGTATCTGGAAATCGAAAGGAGTTGAACCCGGAAACTGTAGTTACTTTATGGACCGATTTAAAAACAAAACTAACGGTAAAAGAATTGTGTAATGTATTAGAATTACCCCGGTCTACATTTTATCGTTGGTTACAACGAACAGTGGATCTAAGAGATGAGATAGAAGAGAAAATAAAGGATGTTTGTCTTCGGCATAAATTACGATATGGATATCGAAGAGTGACCGCAACTCTTCGGAAAATGGG
>NZ_JBMOWC010000091.1:0-11001 GCF_049310765.1 Bacillus sp. PSXD-155
CACATCCATCAACTTAAGAAAATAGACTATTCTTAAACTTAAAAGCACGTTACTATTCTCTTATGTTAATGAGAAAGGGTGACGTGCTTTTTATGAATATGCATCAAAAACAAGAGCTGTCTTTATTTGCCGAAGAGTTATATCGATATATGTCTCCCGCTACACTTAATCAATTAGCTATAGAAGCAGGTGGAATGAAACGAAAACGTAAGTGCCATGGGCACCATTTTTTATCTTTGTGTGTATGGTTAAATCAACAAATCGCTACAACCTCTCTTACTCAACTTTGTAGTCAATTAGAAACTTCAACAGGAATTTTATTAAGTCCTGAGGGACTGAATCGACGATTTAACTCGGCTTCTGTAGCCTTCTTTCGAACTGTATTTACTACACTTCTACAAGCTAAAATTGGAGGATCATCTACAATTTCTCATTCTCTTTCTGCTTACTTTGAGCGGATTCGCATCCTTGATTCTACAACCTTTCAAGTTCCAGATCGATTCGCAGCTACTTATCCTGGTGCCGGAGGCTGTAGTCATACAGCTGGTGTAAAAATTCAATTAGAGTATGACTTGTTGAGTGGAGAGTTTTCTGATGTGAAAATTGAACCAGGAAAACGAAGTGATCAGGCATATGGGGCGACTCGAATGGACATGACACAAAAGAATGAACTATATATTCGTGACTTAGGGTATTTTCGTTTACAAGACTTTAAATCAATCCAAGATAAGGAAGGGTATTATTTATCGCGTCTTAAATTACCAACTAAAATATATAGAAAAGAATTCGAAACAGTGGTATTTAAAACAAAACCTGCTCAATTGAGACCGGTATATATACAAATTCATTTGGAAGACATCATGAACCAATTACAACCTGGCCAAGTTTATGAATTACAAGATGTATATGTAGGGAGCAAAGACAAACTACCCACTCGCATTGTGGTTTATAGATGTACAGAGGCGCAAAAACAGAAACGTCTACATGATCGAGCTATTCGTGAAAAGAAAAAAGGGATTACATATACAGATCGTACGAAACTTTTACAAGGAATTACGGTATATATGACAAACATTCCTACGGAATGGGTACCGAAAGAGAAAATCTATGATTTATATTCACTGCGTTGGCAAATTGAGCTGTTATTTAAAATATGGAAATCTTGGTTTCGAATTCATCGTTGTAAATCTATTAAACAAGAGCGATTAGAATGCCACCTTTATGGACAACTCATTAGTATTCTATTATGTTCTTCTACTATGTTTAAAATGAGAGAACTCCTATTACGTAAGAAACAGAAAGAACTAAGTGAATATAAAGCGATGTACATAATTAAAGATTATTTCTTACTTTTTCATCAAGCACTACATAAAAACACCCAAGAATTATCAAAGATTCTCCTTCGTCTGTTTAACCTCCTACAGCGAAACGGACGAAAATCTCACAGATATGAGAAAAAAACAGTCTTTGATATTTTAGGTGTTGTGTATGAGTATACCACTTCTGCCCATCAGGTAGCATAGCGAAAAATTTGAAACCCGTCAGGGTTTATTTGACGTGCCTACTTTTATAACATCTATAAAAGATAATAAAAAACTACGTGGAAAGACCGCATTTTGTATAAAAATATACGTTAAGTTGATGGATGTGTGGTGGGACCCCTATAAGCTTGCCATTTCGGCAAATTTATAGTTCAAATTACATATGGAGCTATGTATATACATAGCTTTTTTAATTTGTCGAAAAAATGCGAAATAAAAAAACAAAAAGTAGTTGATTATAGGACTTGTAAGTCCTATAATCAAGGTGTAGAAAAATTTAAAGAAGGAGGATACAAAATAAAATAAGCCATTATCAATGTGATAAATGGCTTCGGAATGATATTAGGATTTATCATGGGGAACCTAGGAATTCCCTTCAATCCTTCTACAAATATTATAGCAAAAGTATTGTGGAGGGAAAATATTTATGAAAGCAATTGATAACTACATGACACCTAGTGAAGCCGCATTCTATTGGAAGATACCAGATTCAACTTTAAGGAACAAGTTACAAGAGGGAATTTCTAAAAAAGCGGATCAAGAAAGAGAAGTTATGATTCAACAGGGATTAATCAAATGCTTTATTAAGCCGAATGGAAAGAGAAAAGAATGGATTATTACTTCTGAAGCAATGATAAAGTGGTTTGGAGAACGAAAAAACTAATAGTTTAAAAGAAAGATGTTCCCTAGCCTGCCAGCTCAAAAACATCTTTCTCTAATACAGAATCATAATTTAGGAAAGGAAGAATGGCTATGAAACAAATCCTTATTAAAATTACGTCTGGTGAGCCTATTTTAACACAACCTCACCTTAAATTTAAATTCCTCAAAAAATTTTACTCATCTATTTCAGAAAATTACAAAAAAACAAACCGTTATTTTGGTATTGAAGAAAATGTTTCCGATCAAATTTGGTTTTATGGTTTCTTTGCAACCTCCATTTTTATGATGCTTTTCACTTACGTATTTTCGGGTATCTTATATGGCTTTTAGAGGGAAGCCATATGGAAAAATGCCTATTTTCAAAACAATCCTTCTAGAAAGGAGATAACACATTGATTCAATCATTAAAGAGTACCATGCAATTTATTGGTTTGATCTTAATTAGTGCGTCGATTGCTGTCAGCTTAGTGAATTAGGCCTTTAAGAAAGAAAGGAGCAATCACATGGAAGATTACAAGTGTAGAGCGTGCGGAGAGATTGCCGCGGAAGGATTTGCGTTAGGAAGACTATGTTATTACTGCATTGAAGAAGTTGTAATTCACATGAAAAAACAGATAGAAGACAAAGAGATTTCTTGTACGCATGGAGATAATCAAACAATCGAAATCAAGGGAACAGATGAATCTATAACGGTTTGTCATGAGTGTGGAGAAGAAGTATAAAAGGGAGGCAAAAAAATGAAAATCGGTGTATCTGTATGGAGAGTTCTTTGCAAAGAAACAAAGTTGAAATTGCTTCAAAATGCTATGCAGGAGAGTAAAAGCCGCTTTACAAAACAATCCCTTTCCATTGCTATAAAGCAACAGAAAGGGGAAGTGTGATGAGTGATCGTATTGGTGAAGAGCACAAGAAATAAGATGCCTTCAAAAATATTTTAGCATGTTCATGTAAGAAATAAAGGGGGAATTTAATGTGATGAAAACAGTCCAATTGTTGAAAAGTGAAGAATTTGAAATCGGTACAACAGATAAAAACGGGAACAAATTAAGACAGTCTGATTTTGTTGTCACACAAGATGATTTTGAGGGTATTAGTATCTGTCAAATCTTATACAACAGTATTGCAAAAGAATTTGTGGCCATGAGTGATTCTAACTGGTGGATACCATATCATGATTTATCTGTTGCAACAGAAAGGCTAGATTATGTCATTGCAAAAGAGTTTTTGGGGCTTGAAACATGCGGTACATATTGGGGTAAGAATCGTACGCCATTTATCAGAATGCCGATTGAATATTTCAATCCTGTTGAGGAATCCACTTTTATTCTAGAAAAATTAGGGAGGCAATATGACGATCTATTGAGCATAAAAGAAAATGGGTGCTGGTACCTAACAGTGAACAAGAAAATATATAGTGAAAAGCGTCTTGGGATAGCCGCCTGTTTAGCCGCTGTTGATATTGTAAGAAACAAGAAATAGGTCTTTGATTTTAAGGGTGAAATACAAATTCAAATTATAAATAGGGGGAATTAAAATGTTACATGCAGTTATGCAAGAGCAACAGTATTGGAAAGGTCAAAAGCAGAAGTTTCGAAAAGAAAATAAAAAATTATTGATTTCTTTAGAACCACATTTATATGAAAGGTTGGAAGAATTAGCACTTTATAATGAAAGCTTAGATCAAATCGCATTAGAGTTAGTAACAGAAGGGTTAGACTATATTTATATGGAGGATGTGCCTGTTCAGCAGTCTCATGCTTTCCAGCATTTTATCGAATTTGAATTAACACCATTTCAACATAAGCTCTTACAACAATTAGCGATCAAACGAGGATGTTCAGCAAGAAAAATGGCATATACAATATTACGTTTTATGCTCAAAACAAAGTAAAAGAATCCAATCATAAAAGAAGGATTCTTTCACCAGGTATTCGTTGGCAAATGACTTCACCGAAGGAATTGAGTCTGGTACACTCAATTCCTTTTTTATGTTATAAAAAAGAATGTAATTTGTCAAAAAGCATTTGCTATAGAATAACAAATGCTTTTTGTTGAACTTGAATTGAACACTTTCAGAAAGTATTTATATTGTTTGCCTTTTTCTCTTGAAAAATTGTACCCTCAATCACTAATTTTAACATAGAATATAGAAAATGTAGCGTTTTAATATCAAAAAACCCATTGGTTTTATATGGATTATTTCTTTATAATAATGAAAGACAGTTCCCGAATGTAAATAGGCTCTCATGCAAAAAGCAAGAGAGCCTATTTACATAAAAAAAGATTGGATATTTGCCAACCTTTTTCGTGTAAGGGGTTTAATGACAGCTTGTTACTACAACTCGTTTTTATTTTAAAACAATTAATCAGAAAATTCAATCTAGGTTGTTTTTGCCCAAATCCCCGAAAGGGGGCATTAGCTAAATTTATTTCAAAAATACAACTTATATTTATTTGAAACATGTCAATTAAAATGTATATGTTTTGACATATTCATTTTTAAAAGAAGTAAAAACCTTTATTTTAAAGTATTTTTTGATACTTTTTTTGCTATTCCCCCTTTTCGGGGGGATGGGCAAAGAAACCCATATAGGGGAAAAACGAAAAAGGACGCTTAACCCCATAGAGTTAAACGCCAAAAGTGAATAGATAAATTAAAATAAGTACATAGAAGGGGAGTGATTCCCTTACTTATTATGAGTATATCACAGAATCAGGTTATAAAGAAAAACGAATGATAGTTAAGGTGGTTAAGTGATGAGGGGAAAGGTAGAGTAAGAGAATAAAGATCAGGAATCAAAATAAGATTCTAGAAAAAAATTACATGGAAACACTTGTTTGATTAGGCGAAATTTGAGATAATATAGGTACGTGAGTAATTACTATCTAGGGTAGATATCGTTTGATAACGTGGTCGACAGCACTTTCTAATAAGTGTACAAAGAAATATTGTCGAATTATAAAGGAATTTTTTAATTTATATCGAATACAAAATACGACACGGAGTTTTGTAGATGATAAAGTTTTCGTATAAGAAGGACTCAGAGAAAACAGAAATTTCTTTTCATGCTAATTTTGAGGTTTTTATTTCTGCTGTATTTGGGTCTACTGGATTGTTTGAAGTTATCAAACAATTATTGAACATATAGCAATTTGAAAAGGGAATGTGGAGATAATCCATGTTCCTTTTTGTATGTAATGCTATCATTATAGAAGGGGAAATTTATTAAAACTAAGGGGGATGAAATAAATGACTATTGATATAAGAAGGGTATTTCCTAAGTTTTATCGTGTTATTCCAGTAGAAGTACAAGAAGATAATGGGGAATCTAGAGAATATTCTTGTTTAGCTGATGAAAGAGGCACTGTTTATTCAAAAGAAGATGTAAAAGCATTGTTTGAGGAAATTAAAGAGTTTTATATGCGTGAAGATATGCCTAATATAGATGACTACAATAAACATATGCAGTTATTAGATTATATGAGGTGTGTATCTATTTCATTAAAAGAAGATGAAACGGGTAAATATTTAATTCCTAAGGCTAGGTAGGGGTTCCACCAACATAACGCGAATTTCGTACGCTAAGGAATGATTTATTTGAAAAACTTGGTTTTTCCATACGTTAAGAAGGTTCCATAAATGGTATTTGATGTTTGTTACGGTACTTTGTTTTTGGCATTGAGTTTTAGAACTAGTTTTTGACCGTATCTCTTTGAGTTTTGTTAGAACTAAATAGAGTTCCATAAACGGTCGTTTTTGGCCTATACGCATAAAATCTTTGTTCAAGTCAAAAAGTCTGAGTTTAAAATCAGACTTTAGCCCCATTATTCATACAGCATGTATATATTAATATAACTTTTAGTTCAAATATTTATGGAGGATTATTTACATGTTGAAGCGTATAGTTTTTATGAGTATGACTGGAATTATATTTATGAGTTTGTTAACAGGTTGTAGTTATGTTGGAAAGTTCTTCACAGAAACTTATTATGTGAAAATCGAAGGCCAGGGAACAAAAGAAAGAAATGCATTCCAATACACTTTAAAAGGATTTAAAGAAAATGGGGACGAGAAAACAATCCAATTTGTTACAAATGATGATAAGCCAATTAAAGAAGGAACTTATTTGAAAATTACCGCAGATGAAGATAAAGGTGCTAATAAAAGAACACCTGATAAAATTTCATTAATTAATGGTTATGAAGAAGTTAAAAGTGAAGATGTACCAGAAAAAATAAAAGAGAAATTAAAATAAAGTGTGTATAGGGCCATAAAATTAATTTCAGAATGGTATTTTATCATTTTGAATGCCCATTAGTGCCAATTTAATTTCAAAAAACCCATAGTCAAGTAAGAGCCGATTCTTCTTATCGTATAGGAAATCGGCTCTTACTCTATCCAATTTTACTTAGCGTACGAAATTCGCGTTATGTTGGTGGGACCCCATGCCCATCAAGCTAAGCTTATATAAGTTTAATTTCACGTGAGATTTTTTCTTTTTTCTAAAGATCCAGTGTAAGTTCTTTAAAGATTTGCATACCAAATAAACCCTATCGGGTTTCAATTTTTTGAATTACGCTACATGATTGTGAGACATAGAAAAGTTGTATACGACGCCTAAGATATCAAAGACTGTTTTCTTCTCATACCTATGGGATTTTCGTCCGTTTTTCTGTAAGAGATTAAACAGACGTAACAATATCTTTGTTAATTCTTGGGTGTTTTTTTGTAAAGATTGATAAATAAGTGGAAAATAATCTTTTATGATATAAACCGCTTTATATTCGCTTAGTTCCCGTTTCTTCTTGATGAGGAGTAATTGGCGCATTTGAAACATGGTGGAGGAACAAAGAAGGATGCTAATTAGTTGTCCATATAAATGATACTCTAGCCGTTCTAATTTCACAGAATTACAGTGATGAATACGAAAAAATGATTTCCACGTTTTAAAAATAAGTTCAATTTGCCATCGTAAAGAGTAGAAATTGTATACTTGTTCCTTTGGTAGGTATTCCAAAGGAATATTTGTAATGTAAAAGTTAATTGCACTAAGCCGTTTACTGCGTTCTTTATAGGTAATTTGCTTCTTATGTTCTTTAGATGCTAAATCCTTTTGTCTACGTTTCATTTGCGTTTCAGTTAATTTATACAGAATTAGTCTTGCAGGAAGCTTTTGATACATTCCAATATAAATCTCAGGAATTTCATATGTTTCCCCTGACTGTAATTGGTCAATGAATTGCTCCATATCTAATTGGATGTACTCAGATTGCTTTTTTATTGTTCCATTTTGAAAGTATTCAGGTTCTTTATTCTTCTGATATATACGTGTATTGAGCTTTAATCTTGAAATAAAATAAGCATTACACTCTTCTATAGTATGTAAGTCTTTTAAATCAAAGTATCCTAAATCACGTATACATACATCGTTTGGTTGAAGCGACGCTAAACAAGTAGAACCATACGTTTTATCATTGTGCTTTCCTGATCCTACATGAACATGTAGAAATTGACCACTTAATAAATCATATTCTAGTTGGATTTTCACGCCAGCATTTTGACCACTACCACCTGAACCTTGATATGTAGAAGTGAATTTATCCGGAATCTGAAAATGTGTAGAATCCAACACACGAATACGCCGAAAATAATTTGTATACAAAGTTGGAATCTTGTTAGAAGAACAAAATTGTTGGTGAAGTAAATGTGCTAAGAGTTGTTGCAAAAACTGAACAGCTTGAGAATTAAAACGGTGATTGAGTCCTTCTGGACTCATAGAAATGCCTGTGTTAGCTTCTAATCGACTACATAATTGTGCCAATGAAGTATGAGCTATATTTTGGCTTAACCAAACACAAAGGGCTACTAAATCTTGTGCACGATATTTACTTTTTCGTCGAACAAATCCTATCTCTCTAGCTATCTGCTCTAGGGTATTTGGTGACATATGCCGTTGTAATTCTTCGGAAAATAATTGTAGTTTATCAGAAACCGAAACGTTCATATAACAACTCCATCCTTTCTGTATATTTCTACAAAAATGATATTACACTACTACTAAAGATGTATGGAATTTTAATACTTTTATTGGATTCAATATTATTTTTTAATTGATATATTAATATTCAAGAACAGAAAGTAAGGGAGAAAATCAAATGATTAAAGGGCTGTATGAAGCACATTTACCAGTTAGTAATTTAAAATCGTCAATAAAATTTTACGAAAATCTTGGTTTGGAGTTCAACCATAGTGTAGAGGATAAAATAGCTTTTCTATGGATTGAAAAAGACAAGAGTTGGTTAGGATTATGGGAAACCGATAAAGTAGAACTTGAATATCATCCATCTATAAGACATATAGCATTTCAAGTCACTTTGGATGATTTGAAGAATTCGGTGAAATGGCTTAAAGACAAAGGGTATGAACCGAGGGAAGCGTTTGGATATGAGCCACATGAACCCTTTGTAATGGCTCATAACGATTATGCCCATGCTAAAATTCATTTTAATGACCCAGATGGAAATAGTTTAGAACTTATTTGTAAGCTAGAAAATCCACATAAGATTACAAAAAGAATGTATTTGAGTGAATGGGAAAGGTATTTGGAGAATAAAGAATTATCATCATAAGTGAGAAGGAGAATGAGTATGCACTTTCGTTTGGAATTATTTGTTGAAGATTTGCAAAAATCTATTAGGTTTTATGAGGAAATCCTTGGTCTGGCATTCTCAAAAAAGAATGGGACTGGTGCAATGGTTAAACTAGAGGATTTTGCCTTATTACTAACTCCTGATTATATTCTTAATGAAAATCATTATTTAAAAAAGGGAGGTCTTAATCCAAAAGGTAAGGGTGTTGAGGTTATCATAGTTTTTGATAATATCGAACAATTATACCAACATGTATTAGAAAAAAATTATCCAGTAGAATCTAACCTTAAAACTCAATCTTGGGGAATGAAGGATTTCCGTATTGTAGACCCTGATGGTTATTATTTAAGGTTAACTTCTTATTGAATTTTGAATTTTTTCCTATTCGAAGTGATTACAAACCAACATTTAGATTTAAACAACTGTATTGTCACTTTACATTTCTCGTTTTGGGGACACTTCAAAATACTAGCTTGATGGGCATGTGGTGGGACCCCACATCCATCAACTTAACGTATATTTTTATACAAAATGCGGTCTTTCCACGTAGTTTTTTATTATCTTTTATAGATGTTATAAAAGTAGGCACGTCAAATAAACCCTGACGGGTTTCAAATTTTTCGCTATGCTACCTGATGGGCAGAAGTGGTATACTCATACACAACACCTAAAATATCAAAGACTGTTTTTTTCTCATATCTGTGAGATTTTCGTCCGTTTCGCTGTAGGAGGTTAAACAGACGAAGGAGAATCTTTGATAATTCTTGGGTGTTTTTATGTAGTGCTTGATGAAAAAGTAAGAAATAATCTTTAATTATGTACATCGCTTTATATTCACTTAGTTCTTTCTGTTTCTTACGTAATAGGAGTTCTCTCATTTTAAACATAGTAGAAGAACATAATAGAATACTAATGAGTTGTCCATAAAGGTGGCATTCTAATCGCTCTTGTTTAATAGATTTACAACGATGAATTCGAAACCAAGATTTCCATATTTTAAATAACAGCTCAATTTGCCAACGCAGTGAATATAAATCATAGATTTTCTCTTTCGGTACCCATTCCGTAGGAATGTTTGTCATATATACCGTAATTCCTTGTAAAAGTTTCGTACGATCTGTATATGTAATCCCTTTTTTCTTTTCACGAATAGCTCGATCATGTAGACGTTTCTGTTTTTGCGCCTCTGTACATCTATAAACCACAATGCGAGTGGGTAGTTTGTCTTTGCTCCCTACATATACATCTTGTAATTCATAAACTTGGCCAGGTTGTAATTGGTTCATGATGTCTTCCAAATGAATTTGTATATATACCGGTCTCAATTGAGCAGGTTTTGTTTTAAATACCACTGTTTCGAATTCTTTTCTATATATTTTAGTTGGTAATTTAAGACGCGATAAATAATACCCTTCCTTATCTTGGATTGATTTAAAGTCTTGTAAACGAAAATACCCTAAGTCACGAATATATAGTTCATTCTTTTGTGTCATGTCCATTCGAGTCGCCCCATATGCCTGATCACTTCGTTTTCCTGGTTCAATTTTCACATCAGAAAACTCTCCACTCAACAAGTCATACTCTAATTGAATTTTTACACCAGCTGTATGACTACAGCCTCCGGCACCAGGATAAGTAGCTGCGAATCGATCTGGAACTTGAAAGGTTGTAGAATCAAGGATGCGAATCCGCTCAAAGTAAGCAGAAAGAGAATGAGAAATTGTAGATGATCCTCCAATTTTAGCTTGTAGAAGTGTAGTAAATACAGTTCGAAAGAAGGCTACAGAAGCCGAGTTAAATCGTCGATTCAGTCCCTCAGGACTTAATAAAATTCCTGTTGAAGTTTCTAATTGACTACAAAGTTGAGTAAGAGAGGTTGTAGCGATTTGTTGATTTAACCATACACACAAAGATAAAAAATGGTGCCCATGGCACTTACGTTTTCGTTTCATTCCACCTGCTTCTATAGCTAATTGATTAAGTGTAGCGGGAGACATATATCGATATAACTCTTCGGCAAATAAAGACAGCTCTTGTTTTTGATGCATATTCATAAAAAGCACGTCACCCTTTCTCATTAACATAAGAGAATAGTAACGTGCTTTTAAGTTTAAGAATAGTCTATTTTCTTAAGTTGATGGATGTG
>NZ_JBMOWC010000092.1:0-10816 GCF_049310765.1 Bacillus sp. PSXD-155
TTATGCAAGTTTGTTACATATATTTATTCTTTAATAATGGATATCGAACATAATTTAAAAAATAATACATATAATGTTTTTGAATAAATATTTAATATGGATAATTAGTAAAAAGCTGAGCATTCGAATGGAAAGGATGTTCTTTTTGGTGTGAAAATTTTAGGATAAATAATGAATCGTATTAAACGCGTCATTTACCACATCAATAAATTAAGGTGGGGAGAATATATGAAAGTAATCTTTCAAGGAGAGGGCGGCGCGAAAATTTTTGAGTCATATGATGAAAATGTAAGTGATTTATTAGCTATATTAAAAGAAACGAAAGGGATTAAAATCGGGATTGTTGAGTATAAAGTGTTAAAGTACGAACTTTAATTATTTTCGTCATCCGAAAAAAGCGGATACAGAGAGAGAGTTACATATAATAGTACAACCTAAGTATATGTAATGAAATATAATAATAAAAATCACTGATTCAGTTTTGTAAAGTTTCATAGAGTATGTAAGAAAAGAGAGTGTTGTAAATGCTCTCTTTTCTTATGCTTTGTGAGTTCGTTCATCATAGTATATGTTTTCAGTTATAGATGGTTAATAAACAAAAAAATTTAAAACTTTTTTGTTTAGGCAGGGATTTTATATTTGAGTAAATAAATATACTATGAAGTATTTTTTATACGAATATTGGAGGAGTATAAAATGAGTTTAGCAAGTTACATAGGCTGTAATGTAGAAATTCCGTTAACGGAGCCCGATTCTAATGATGTAATTGTTTTTGGACCATGTTTTGCAGATGAAAGTATGCTTGAAATTGTACAAGAGTATCAATTCCAAAAAAATTACATATATGAGGTTTCAACTAGTTGGGGAATTGAACTTGTCGAGTAGCAAAACGTAAAGGAAAAAAAAGAAGCGAAAGAAAAACTTTTAACTTTATGCAAGATTATGGAAGGTTATTTGGAAGATGGAGACTATTTCGAATTATTCAGTTGTTGGGTTGGTGATGAAGATAAGGAACGAGTAGGGGAATTGAAATTAAAAATAAATCATTTTAATATAGATGAATTATGTATTCCAGAAAGAACATTAGTTAGGATAGAAAAATAAACATTGAAATATTTTTTAAGAAAAGGCGATTTCACTTTGTGTGAAGTCGCCTTTTAGTTGTTATATGCATTTTACATAAGAAATGAGAAGTTTATTTGATAAAGGAAAAAAGTATGGAGATAAATAAAATTATGTTTTTTGTTAAAAAATAATAAGTATGGCTCTTCTCAAAAGAACGTAAGTTCGTGTATAATAAGAACGAATGTTCTTTTGAGAGGTAACCTAATTATAGTTTAGAAGTAAATCCGAGTTTAGTGAGTATTAAAAATAACTAAGGGATAGTATGGCTAAATAAATGTATAAATGATCAAGGAGATAAAAAATGAACGATGTAAAGATACAAAAAGAAGAAAGAGAGTGGGTTCCGTTTACAGTAATGTCCGAACAACTTTTAAATATGAGAAAGATTATTGGAGAGAAATTAAAAGTACAAAAACCGCTTTTAACAAATGAAGTAAAAGAGAGAATTTCTGATAAATTATTGACGTCATTACTGTCTGAGAAAGAAATATTGGTAACATATTTTGAAGATGGTTACATACTAACAAGCTACATGACTGTTGTACATATCAATCCGGTAAAACAAATTGTAATTTGTACAGACGCCTTTTATAAAACTTACGTATTTAACGCTATGGATATTATTGAAATAACGTAAAAGAAGCTGAATATTAAATGGCAGCTTCTTTTATTTCTGATTTATGAGACAAATAATATAAGAAAAAGCAGCTAGCTTTGTGCTAGCTGCTGAGCCCCAGGGAAAGGGAGAAAAAGATAGGGTACTCCAAAATCGATAAGAGCTGTCAAACAGCCTGATTATAGTATAGACAAATTAAAATTTTCTATACAAAAAGTTGAACATAAGATTAGGCTGTACCCACTTGGTTTTGATCTGCAAGGTCAGAATCAAATGTATTGGTCGCGCTAACACCGCTAAAAGTATTAACAACAAAACCAACGTTTGATGCGCCGGAACCATTATAAGCTTTCGTATTTTCTTTCGGAGAAACGTTGTAGAAATCACCTAAGTTAAATGATCCATTACTATTTTGTACGACTAAATTTCCTACAACTGATGGCATAATTTTCACCTGCTTTATAATAAGTTGTTAACATTACTATATGGAGTTATAGTCCAGATGGTTCATATAATAAAAATTGTGGAATAGTAAAACGTTTGGAGCATGGATTTCAATAAAAGTGTGTTAAAATTAATATAATAAAGTTGAGTAATTTTTAAAAAAAATTTGTATAATTGATATATATGAAAATAAAGGAGGCAAAATGTAATGAAAGATATTATGAAAAAAGTTGATTTAACAGATGCCAAATCAAGTAATCTTGTTGCACTAATTTATAGTAATGAAGTTATATTAGTTGAAGACGCATTTTGTCCAAATGAAATAAAATTAAAGTTTAATGAAATTGCAATTTTATCTGCAATTAAAACAGCTCATATTGCGAAAGTGTCTATTAGGAAAGAACTTGAAGCGCTTTTTCATGATACGGGTGTTATATTAGTGAAACAAAATGTTGATTATGGTAGTAGCCAATCTATTACCATGCATTTTGAGCAATTTAAAAAGTTGCAAGATGAGATTGAATATTTAAATAAAAGTATGTAATAAGGCAGCTAAATAAAGGTTCTATCATAAAGGTGGAATGTGTTTTGTTGAAAAAGTGGTTTGAAAATTATTTGGGTGAATCGCATTGTAAACATAAATATATTTTTATTAAGATGCAGGATAATGAGGATTTTAAAAAAGGTACATTAGGTGTAGTTTATATTTACCAGTGTGAGAAATGTGGAAAAGAGAAGTTGAAATGTAAAAACGATAATGAAATAAACAATGAATTTTTAGATATATAGCAAAAAGTAACCATGATGGTTACTTTTTTTATTTATGTATGCAATATCAAAACCATTACTATAGTATGAGTTGATACTATAGTAAATGGCTGAATAAAAATGAAGAGAGTAAGATATAGGGAAGGAGGATGAGAGAAATGCAGAGAAAAGAAATTGGTAAATCTGTAATTATTACAGGTGTGACACAAGGGTTAGGACGTGCGATGGTTGATCGATTTCATGAATTAGGGTGGAACATATATGGTTGTGGACGTTCAAAAGATAAAATTGAGGAACTAAAAAAACAGTACAGTAAAATACATGATTTTCAAGTAATTGATGTTTCAGATTCTCAGCAAGTTAACAACTGGGCAAATTATATACTTAATAGACATACGGCTCCCGATATGATAATAAATAATGCATCGATTGTAAATCAAAATGCACAACTTTGGAAAATTACGGCTCAAGAATTTGAAAATGTAATGAATGTAAACGTGAATGGTGTAGTAAATGTAATAAGAGCGTTTGTTCCAGCAATGGTAGCTAGGAAAGAAGGAATTATCATCAATATGAGTTCTAGTTGGGGTAGAGCAGGTGAGGCTGAGCTTGCGCCATATTGTGCCTCGAAATTTGCTATTGAAGGTATCACTAAATCTATGGCCCTGGAATTACCCCATGGCATGGCTGTAGTTGCTTTAGATCCTGGAGGGAGTATTAGTACTCCAATGCTGAAGTCATGTGCGCCACAATATATAAATGAATCGCCTACACCTGAAACTTGGTCACATAAAGCAACTCAATATATATTGAATCTAACAATAGATAAAAATGGAGATTTGTTGACATGCCCAGCATGCATATAAAAAGCACATTACATCATTCACAAAATTACATCTGAAAAATAAAATGAAAGATTAAGGGTGGAATTTATTTATCCCGCTATTTGCCAATCAGTAAGACCCCCACCTCAAAATTCAGCGAAAGCAAAGAAGTTAGGTGGGTGATGAAGAAAACCCCACTGATCAAAGTTTCACTTTGTTTTGTAAGGTTTAGAAAATATTTAAATAGGTGATAAAAATGAATCCAAGCGGTTTAAAAGTGACAGGGGCATGGTTTCAAGTAGGGGGCAACCTTACAGCTGCTATTGGAACGACAAGAGGATTTATTGGAGAAGAGAAAGTTGAATCGGATCTTGTTATTGTAGGAAGCTCATTACAAGCCCTCGGGTATATATTACAAATCATTGCGAGCAATTATGATGATGGGGAAGAAAAAAGAGAAAATCAAAATATAGGCTTAGAGAATCAAAGTAAATTACTTGATCAAATAGGAATTGAGCTATTAGCATTAGGGAATATATCAAATGTAATAGGAACATATTTTAATATAAATGAACAATCGAAAGAAAATGATTATCTTATTATTACAGGGAACAGTTTACAATCGATCGGTGCTTTTTTAGGAGTAGAAGCAGCTTTGATGGATATAAATGTACTACAGAAAATTATTATATTAGGTAACTCCATGCAAAGTTTAGGTGCTGGATTACAAGCGTATCAAGGTGTTTCAAATGTATTGAAAGATGAGAGAGAAAATGAAGATAGTATTTTTGATAAGAAGGATGAGAGAATAATTGCACTCATTGGTATTTGGATACAAGCGATAGGAACGTTAATTTCTGCAATTGGAGTAACTGCAATAGAGGAAGAAAATAGGCTAGAAAACAATGAAAAGGTTGAAATACTTATATAAATAGAAGGAGATACATGAATTTCATAGGTACGTTAAGATTAAAATAGTAGTAGGTTTTTTTGCCTATAGATAGAATATATAAAGTAAGAGATGTTATATATACTTAATGAAAATTTATGTAACAACAACATCATAAGGTTTCTTTACGTATGTTTTGAAAAGGGATATATAAAATACAAAATAAGGAGTTTTCAAGGGATGATGTATTTATTAGCAATTTTTCTTCCACCTGTTGCTGTACTATTTTGTGGAAAACCAATTCAGGCAATAATAAATTTCATATTAACATTAATATTTTGGGTTCCAGGAGTTATACATGCAATTCTTGTAGTGCATGATAAAAAAGCTGATCGGCGTTTGAAAAAACAAATTCAAGCATATGATGAAATTAATAAGAGGAATCGAAGATAATTCATCTGTGAAATGTTTTTAAAAGAAAGGAGGATTAACCTCCTTTTTTTAGTGGGTGTTAAGTTTAAATTTTTGTGTGGCGGAAAGAATTTTTAATATAAGTTTTATGATAATAACTTTTAGATTGTGCATGTAATAGGCCAGTATAAATACTTTCTGGTACATTAAAGAAATCGTACATACCGTTCTTTAATTGGATTCGCAAAATCATAGAAAAAGGATTATAGCCAACAGCAACTATATTTTTTGAAATCACGGGAGATAGCTTCATCATTACGCAACTCCTCACTTTTCATTTTTAATAATTTCTTGTATATGTTGAGGTTGTGATGTTGAAATCCTTATAATTTAAGAGGTATTATACTTATATGCAATATATTAAATGTTTGTTATACGTAATTATAAGGAAGTTCACACGAAGTACATATCGTTGTGCTATTTTTATTTCACCTTTGATTTATAAATAAGAAAATATTGACCATTTGAAAAAAAGGTATATTATTTATACGAGGTATTAAAAATTCACTTTTTACATTCTATGCTTAAAGGGGCAGCGTTATTAGGAAAAATAGAAGTGAAAATAGTTTGTATAAGAAGTATTCTAAAATTTATAATCTGTGAATTGGGAAAATATTGAATGCTCCAGGTCAATATACTTTCTTAATCAAATGCATTTTAGAAAGTGACCTCAATATTTTTAAGTAAATCAACGGGAGAATTGAAAGGCAGGAGAAAGTAACATGTCAGAAAATTATCGTTCTCGAGAGGAACGACGACAAGTTAAAAAGAAAAAACAACCAGCTTCTAAAACACAAAAACCAAAAGGTAAAACATCATTCTTTCGCAAGTTTTTAATTACTTGTTTATTACTTGGTATTGTTGGTTTAGTGGCGGGGGTTGCTACCTTTTTCGTAATGATTAAGGATGCACCAAAACTTGAGAAAGCAAAACTTGTTAATCCGTTATCCTCAAAAATTTATGATAAAAACGGGGATTTGGTATATGAATATGGAAAAGAAAAAAGGACGAATGTTACGTATGAGCAAATACCTAAATTAGTAGAAAATGCATTTTTAGCGACAGAAGATTCACGTTTTTATGAGCATAGCGGAGTAGATTTTAAAGGTACTGCGCGTGCTGTTCTAGTAAGTCTTAAAGGAGATTACGGTTCTCAAGGTGGAAGTACGATAACACAGCAAGTTATTAAAAACTACTTCTTATCAATGGACAAAACACCAAAGCGTAAGGCACAAGAAATATATTTAGCTTATAAGCTAGAACAACAGTATTCAAAACATGAAATATTAGAGATGTACTTAAATAAAATTAACTTAGGAAACCGTTCATATGGGATCGCAACAGCAGCACAAAACTACTATGGTAAAGAATTGAAGGACTTAACATTACCAGAAGTTGCGATGCTGGCAGGTTTACCGAAAGCACCGAATAACTATGATCCAACGAAAAAAGAAAATGTTCAAAAAGCAACAGAAAGAAGAAATGTTGTTCTAAACTTAATGAATCGACATGGATATATAACAAAACAGGAAATGGAAGAAGCATCAAAAGTTGACGTAGAAAAGGGACTCAAGCCTGCAACTCAACTACAAACAATGCCATACCCTGCATTTATGGATGCAGTTGTGAAAGAAGTAGAAAAAGAATTGCCAGATGCTAATATTGGTTCTGATGGTTTAGAAATTTATACAACGTTAGATCCGAAAGCGCAGAAACTTGCTGATAATATTTTAAATAATAATATCATTGATTATCCGAACGATAAATTCCAAGGTGCATTTACATTTATGGATACGAAAACAGGAGAAGTTCGTGCTATAGGTAGTGGCCGTGGAGAAAATAAAGCTGTATTTAAAGGGCATAATATGGCAATTGAATTAGATCGTGCAGCTGGTTCAACGATGAAGCCGATTTTCGACTACGCTCCTGCAATTGAATATTTAAAATGGGCTACGTACCATCAAATTGATGACTCTCCATTTAAGTATTCAACGGGACAAGAAGTACGAAATTCAGATAGAAGTCATATGGGCCCTATTACAATGCGTGTAGCATTAGAAAAGTCACGAAATATCCCAGCAATTAAGACTGCGAAAGAAGTTGGAATTAATAAATCAAAAGACTTCTCTGAGAAATTAGGCATTACATTTAATACGGCACCGACTGAATCAACAGCGATTGGTACAAATGAAGTATCACCAACTGAAATAGCGGGCGCTTATGCGGCATTTGGTAATGATGGTAAATATACGAAACCGCATTTTGTTAAGAAAGTCGTTTATCCAGATGGTAAGTCACAAAGTTTTGGACAAAAACCAAAACAAGTTATGACAGATTCTACAGCATATATGATTACAGATATGCTTCGTTCTGTAGTTACATCAGGTACTGGTACATCTGCAAATATAGCATCTTTAGATGTAGCTGGTAAAACGGGTACGACAAACTACTCATCAAAACAATTAGCTCAATATAAAATTCCAGAAAGTGCAACTCGTGATAGTTGGTTTGCTGGATATACACCGCAATATACGATGGCAGTATGGACAGGGTATATGAAAGATGGTAAAGACGAGTATATTAGTAGTAAAAATACGAAAATTGCACAGTTGATCTTTAAAGAAATGATGAGTGAAATGGCTACAGATAAATCACGCTTTAAAATGCCAAGTAGCGTTATTCAAGAAGGTAGTGAGCTACGTATAAAAGGTGAAAAACGTGATTCATCGCCAAATACTAGCGTACCGGATACAACGGAGCAACCAAAACAAGATCAACAGCAAAAAACTGAAGAAGAGAAAAAGCAAGAAGAATTAAAGAAACAAGAAGAACTGAAAAAACAAGAAGAGCAAAAGAAACAAGAGGAACTTAAGAAGCAAGAAGAACAAAAGAAACTAGAAGAGCAAAAGAAACAAGAAGAAGAAAAGAAACAAAATGAACAAAATAACGGAAATGGTCAAGGAACGACACCTCCAGCGAATAACGGAGGAGGCCAAGGAACGACACCTCCAGCAAATAACGGAGGAGGTCAAGGAACGACACCTCCAGCGAATAACGGAGGAGGCCAAGGAACGACACCTCCAGCAAATAACGGAGGAGGCCAAGGAACGACACCTCCAGCGAATAATAATGGAGGTCAAGGAACTCCAACCCCACCTGCAACAGTACAACCAAATAATGGTGGAAATGCAGGAGAGGTTCCTGCCAATAATGGACAATAAGAAAAATTTATAGAAAAGTTTTCAAAAGAGCACTTAAGATTTGTAGGAATTTACAATCTTAAGTGCTTTTTTTATTTTGCTACAGAAAATGTAATGTTAAGGGCTGGATAGAAGAAAAAGAGTGAATTAACGTAAAGAGAGGAAAGTCTATTTGCAAAAGATGGTATGTGTTGGTTATCCCGCAAAGTGACTAACTGTGATGAATCATATAAAGTATTAAATAAGTAAAAATTATATTCAAATCTTTAATAAATATCTTTCTTTAATGGTTACTTTAGTTGGGGGAATAATTTAAAAAGTCGAATTTCTTATTTAGGAAATTCGACTTTTTATGTTGAAACTGGAGTGAGGTTAATCTTTATTGCAATGTAGGGGGAATACAGTGATGGCTATTAAATGTTAAACGTGCCATAAAAATTTTGAAAATAAATTGATGGGAAATGATAAAAGACTTGAGCCTGAGGTGGTGGAGCGTAGCTAGGGTGATAAAAGGTAGTGCTACTTGGATGGGCACCATGATGCCAAAATGAAGGGGTAGCTTGACCTGGTGATTGGTATTGTTGCCAAATTGCTGGAAGTTCAATGCCGACATCGGAACTTGCTGTATGAACGGCGGGGGCATGTATTTCGGGTATCGAAGGAACCGCGACAGTTACTCTTGATGATAATACCCACATAAAATAATCACTCCTAAGTTGTGATAATAAATTAGTATATTCTTTTCACACGTATAAAGGTACATATATAGGACTTTCGTTTAAAACATGCGTACAAAGTCTTAAGACTAATGTAAGCTGATGGTGGACTATTTAATATGAAAAGATACGTCTATTTGCGGAGGGAAAAGAGATCAATAAAATGTACAATGAGGGTGTTAATCGTAATATTTTACGAGTGTATGGAGGTATTTTTATGGAACGATTATGGACGAAATCATTTATTCAAATGACTTTCGCAATGTTATTTTTATTTACAGGATTTTATTTACTTGTTCCAACGCTCCCGCTCTTTATTAAAGAGATAGGTGGCAATGAATCGCAAGTTGGACTCATGATGGGAATGTTTACAATAGCTGCTGTTGTAATACGACCGATTATTGGAGGAATGTTAGATCAATATGGTAGAAGATCCTTTATTATTTTCGGACTCATCTTTTTTGGATTAACGATGTATTCCTATAATATAGCATCGACTATTGTCCTTTTAGCTGTTTTACGTGTTATTCACGGAGTAACATGGGCTGTTTCTACAACAGCTGTTGGAACAGCAATAACGGATATTATTCCAGATTCACGCCGCGGTGAAGGTATGGGTTGGTACGGGATGGCGATGACAATTGCAATGGCGATCGGACCTATGATTGGATTATGGGTTGTGCAAAATTATTCATTTCATGGTCTGTTTTTATTAGCGACGTTGTTATCTTTTATGGCAGTCGTATTATCACTAATAACGAAGATGCCATTTACGCCACAAAAAGAAAAAGGGAAAATTCAGCTATTTGAGAAATCCGTATTAACAATCACGATTGTAGTATTCTTTTTATCGTTTGCATATGGAGGAATAACAACCTTTTTACCGTTATTTGCATCATCAATTCATGTAAACCCGGGAACTTTCTTTCTTGTATATGCAATTGCATTAACAATTGTAAGACCAATTTCAGGGAAACTATTAGATAAGTATGGAGAAGTATTCATCATACTCCCAGCATTATGTATTACTATTTTAGCTATAGTTGTTTTAACTATTTCAAATGGTTTGTTAGGTGTAATTATCGCAGCAACATTATACGGTATTGGATTTGGATCAGCGCAGCCAGCTTTGCAAGCGGCAATGCTTACAATTGTTGATCCGAGTAAAAGAGGAGTTGCAAATGCTTCATTTTTTACAGCGTTTGATTTAGGAATCGGGTTAGGTGCTATTTTACTTGGAGTTGTTTCACAAATGTTTGGTTATCGTATTTTATTTTCAGGGAGTGCAATTTCGGCATTAATAGCCTTAATTATTTTCGTCTTCTTTGTAAAACAACGATTAGGAAAAAAAGAGTTTGCGTAAACTGGAGGAATAAAGATGAAAATTTCAATTGATCGTAAAGCTCTGCAATGGTTCCAGGAAGAATTACGTATAAAGCACGGTGAATCTGTACGTTTTACTGTAAGGTACGGAGGGGATAGTTCAATTCAGCCCGGATATTCTTTAGGGGTTGTTGCTGAGAAACCAGAGGGGGAAATAGTGTCAGTTGAGAAGGAAGGTATTATATTTTTTGTAGATTCTGATGATCTTTGGTATTTTCAAAACTATGATTTATTTGTAAGTTATCATGAGGAGATGGAAGAAATTCAATTTAATTATGTAAAATAATAACTTTATTAAAAATGAATAAGTTTTATATAAAAATTATATTTAAGAGATAGTGAAATAAATATCATATAGTAACGAGCTGTATTTATGTACA
>NZ_JBMOWC010000093.1:0-10622 GCF_049310765.1 Bacillus sp. PSXD-155
TCGTTATGGTTACCGTCGCATTCGTGATGAATTAACGAATCGTGGCCAGAAAGTGAACCACAAGAAGGTTCAGCGCATTATGAAAGAGCTTGGGTTAAAGTGTGTTGTGCGTATGAAGAAATATAAATCCTATAAAGGAAAAGTCGGTAGAATTGCACCTAATATTTTAGAGCGTAATTTTCATACAGATGCACCGAATCAAAAGTGGGTAACAGACATCACAGAGTTTAAATTGTTTGGAGAAAAACTGTATGTATCACCTGTATTAGATTTGTATAATGGTGAAATTATTACCTATACAATTGGTTCTAGACCGACGTATTCGCTTGTTTCAGGCATGTTAGAGAAAGCATTGGAACGTTTACCTGAAACCCACCAGCTACTGATGCATTCGGATCAAGGATGGCATTATCAAATGAGACAGTACGTCCGGACACTTGAATCAAGAGCTATCGTCCAGAGTATGTCTCGAAAAGGCAACTGTTACGACAACGCAGTAATAGAAAATTTCTTTGGGATTATGAAGTCGGAGTTCCTCTACATAAAAGAATTTGAAAATGTAGAGCACTTTAAAATAGAATTAGAAAAATATATAGATTATTATAATACGAAACGGATTAAGGCAAAATTAAAAATGAGCCCAGTACAATACCGGACTCACTTTTATCAAGCTGCCTAATGAAATAACCGTGTCTAACTTTTAGGGGTCACTTCATAATCCTACTCTTTTTTTAACGTTAACTAGAATTTTAAAAGAAATCCTTCATCATTTTAGCATCTTTAATATTCACTATCACACTGTCTACCTTATCTTTCTTCTCATTTTTAGCGATTGTAATTTGTTCTTTATTATCAACCCATACAAGAAATTCTTCTTTTGAGTCATCTTTATATGTAACGGTAATAGTAGAATGTGCAGATTCTCTCTTTTTTTGATCTAAAGTGATTGTTTTAGGTGTTCCATTTTGAACTGCTGAAACGATAGATTTTATCATTTCTTCGTTATCTGTTTGAGATTTGGAAGTAGTATGATTTGTTGTTTTTAGTATTTCAATGTCTGAAATATTTGCGGAGTTTAATTGAAAGGTATGTTGTGTGCGTTCTTGCTTAACTTGTGAAGCTTTATCTGTAGCCGAGGTGCTTGTACAACCTATTAAAGTGAAAGATAGAGCGGTTAGAGCGCATATAGATATGATTTTTTTCATAGTATCCCTCCTTAAATTTAATTATAACAATTTTCTGTTAATTTAGGTAGTTATTGTAAGGAGAAGATGTTTTAAAGTGGTAAATGATGTTGTTCATTTTCTATTAAAATTAAAATTCACATAATTTTTTTCATATTTTATGTTTAACATTTCGAAAATAGGTGTACTACATATAATATAACAAATAATTCATTTTAAAGGAGGAAGTTAAAGATGGAAACGAAGTATAGTAAACCTTTTGTATATGAATTTATTACGGAGAAAGAGGTCATGAATGCGGCGAATGATCTAGTGAAGAAAGGAATAGAACAAAAAGATATTTACGTGTTAACACATGAGAAAGAGAGGACAGATAGAATCGCAGATAATGCAGACGTGAACACGATTGGAATAAAAGAGGAAGGACTTGGGACAAGCATTATTAATGTCTTTCAAAAAACGGGAGATCAGTTAAGAAATAAGATGCAGGAGTTAGGGCTTAATGAGGAAGAAGCAAACTTCTACGAAGAAAAGCTGGATGAAGGAAAAATCTTGTTATTCGTTAAAGATTTAGAAAGAGTCGGTGAATGGTTACAAGAAAGAAGATGCACGTATTCTCTTTAAATTTGTATCCTTTAAATCTATAAATCTATTACGAAAAGGAGATGGGAAATATGAGTGAGAGCGGTCTAAAAGAACAAATTACGGGTAAAGTTGAAAAGAAAAAAGGACAAGTAAAAGAAGGGATTGGTGAAGTTACAGAAGATAGAGAGTTGAAAAATGAAGGGAAGTGGGAGAAGACGAAGGGAACTATAAAAGAAAAAGTCGGAAAAGTGAAACAAAAGATAAGTGATGGATTGGATAATAAAGAATAATACATGTTTATCAAGCTTTGGTTACATACCAAAGCTTGATAAATCAAATATAAAAACAATATAGGAGGTTTAATTGTGGGACTTATTATTACGTGTATTGTAGGTGGACTTATTGGTGCGTTAGCTGGAATGATTACGGGAAAAGACTTTCCTTTAGGTATAGTTGGTAATGTGATTGCCGGATTAATTGGATCTTGGGTAGGTAGTGCGTTATTTGGTCATTGGGGTCCTGAATGGGGAGGCATTTTCGTTCTTCCAGCGTTATTAGGTGCAATCGTCTTTATTTTAATCGTTACATTCTTCTCTAGAATGTTGCGGAAAGCGTAAGTATGATAATGAATAGTAATCTTAAGTTTATTATATATAGCTATAAAATTAATGAACTGATAAATATACATAAAAAAGCATCCAATTAAACTAATTTGGATGCTTTTTTAATGTAATCTACATAGGAATGAGTGGGGGATGAAGGCCCCCACTCATTGAAATTACACTTTTTATTATGTATTAAACCGTCGTTACTTTTTCACAATTATTTATTCTTACGACCTGCCTCGGTTCTATATGAGATAAGTTCTCGTTATTACCTATATCAACTACAATTGTATTCGTTAGTATGTTAATAATGGAACCAACTAATTTTGTAGCATGATCGTGTCGATAAGAAAATTGAACGAAATCTCCCTTTTTAAAGCTGTGCTCTTCCATAGATAGATCCCCCTAAAAATAATGTTTATACATTATACATACACAAATTTATAAGTTTTAAACATTTGATAGTATTTTTTACGTGTTAAGCCGAGAAAGGTGTAGAAAATTTATCCCGCTTTAACGGGCAGTAAGACCCCCACCTCAAAATTTAGCAGAGCAAAGAAATTAGGTGGGGGATCAACTGCCCATAAAAGTCCGATTGGTTCAACTAATAATCAGTGGGGGATGAAGAAAACCCCCACTGATTAAAGTTTCACTTTATTTATAATAAAAATAAAAAAATATGTTTAAAACTAATTTTTATGGGTAATTAAATAGTAAAAGTTCGAGATAAGGGGGCGGAAATGATGAATTTGGAAATAAATATTTTGCAAAATGATGTAGGTTATACGGTACAACTTAATGGTGAGATTGATGCGTATACGGCATCAGATTTAAAAAATAAGGTAATGCCTATTACAAGCGAAAAAGAGGTTCATATCGTAGTAGATTTTCATAACGTAGATTATATGGATAGTACTGGTTTAGGTGTTTTTATAGCGCTATTAAAAGCAGTTAAGAAAAATGATGGAAAACTAGAGTTTATCGGTGTATCTAAAAGATTAAAAAGATTATTCGATATTACAGGGTTAACAGAAATATTAAATTTGAATTCCGATTTTGAAAAAGTAGAAAGAAGGTGACTAGGGATGATGGAGAGATTTGAAAAGATAGAAATGAAAATTCCTGCAAAGGCAGAATATGTGGCTATTATTCGTTTAACAATGGCTGGTGTTGCGAATCGAATGGGCTTTGCTTATGACGATATAGAAGATATGAAAATTGCTATTAGTGAGGCGTGTACAAACATTGTACAACATGCATACAAAGAAGACGTTGGAGAAATTACAATTGTCTTTGGGCTATATGAAGATCGATTAGAAATTATGGTTGCGGATAATGGGGTTAGCTTTGATTTTAATAACTTAAAAAGAAAAGTTGGTCCGTATGATATTAGTAAACCAGTAGAACATTTGCCGGAAAATGGTTTAGGTTTATATTTAATCAATACATTAATGGATGATATACAAATTATGCATGATGAGGGCATGACAGTTTTAATGACAAAATATATACAAAGAGAGCAGGTGGAGAATGATGGAAATCCAATCTCAACCTACAACTCTTACTAAAGAAGACGTTATTAAGCTAATTGCAGAATTCCAACAAAACCAATGTAATGAAGCGCAGGAAAGGTTAGTTGATCATTATAAAAATCTCGTATATTCCATTGCATATCGCTATTCAAAAGGCGGGCCGATGCATGAGGATATTATACAAGTAGGGATGTTAGGGCTCTTAGGTGCAATAAGAAGGTATGATTATTCGATAGGGAATGCTTTTGAGCCTTTTGCAATACCTACGATAGTAGGGGAAATAAAGAAGTATTTACGTGATAAAACTTGGGGCATTCACGTTCCAAGACGAATTAAAGATTTGGGCGGGAAAATTAAACTTGCGATAGAGGAGTTAACAGATCACCTGCAACGTTCACCGAAGATAATAGAAATTGCAAATCATTTAGGACTATCGGAAGAGGAAGTTCTAGAGATTATGGATGCGAAAAATAATTATCGAGTATCTTCCTTAGATGATGTAGTTGAAAATTCATCTGATGGAAGTTCGGTAGCGAGAATTGAATCTGTAGGTGAAGTAGAGCAAGGATATGAAGAGACAGAAAGGCGTCTCGTTTTAAAGGATATTTTTAACGTATTAAATGATACGGAAAAGAGTGTTATTCATTATATATTTGGAGAAAATTTAAATCAAAAAGATACAGGGGAACGGTTAGGTATTTCACAAATGCACGTTTCTCGTATTAAAAGACAAGCGATAAGTAAATTGAAGCAAGCCGCGTTTTTAGATACATAAAAATTTAAAATAATTATGTTTAAAACATGAGAAAAGGGGTACTTATTAAGTATAGGAGGAGATATGAAAATGTCACACGATGTGAAAGAACTAATCGAAGGATTGAATGAAGATTTAGCAGGAGAATACTCAGCAATTATTATGTATAACCATAATGCAGCTACAGTTTCTGGTATATATAGACAAGTGTTAAAACCTTTCTTTGAATCTGAAATTAGTGATGAACAAGGACATGCCCTATATTTAGCGGAGAAAATTAAGACGCTAGGTGGTACACCTACTACGATCCCTTTACCAGTGAAACAAGTAGAAGATGTTAGAGAAATGTTAGAATCCGCTAGACAATCAGAATATGAAACAATTAAGCGTTATGAAACGAGAAAAGAACAGGCAGCGAAATTAAATATGACAGAGTTAGTTGTAAAACTAGAAGATATGATTGCAGATGAAACTAATCATATGGAAGAATTAGATCGTCTTTTAAATGATAAAGCAATGGTTTTAAATTAAAAGTAGAAATTTATAGAGTGAAAGAACAAATTCCTATTTCTAGGGGTTTGTTCTTTTGTTGTATAAATATGTTTGAGTAAGAAATTTTCATTTTGTAACTGAGTATGTAATACTAGAAAAATAGAAAATGATAATAGATTTACATTTTAAATAAGAAAAGGGGAAATAACTTGTGTCCATTTTAATTGTCGATGATAATCCGGTTAACATCTTTGTAATTGAGAAGATTTTAAAACAAGCCGGATATCATGATCTTGTATCGCTCAATTCTGCACAAGAGCTCTTCGAATACATACAGTTTGGAAAAGATTCTTCCAGGCATAATGAAATTGATTTAATACTATTAGATATTATGATGCCTGAAATTGATGGACTTGAAGTTTGTAGGCGATTACAAAAAGAGGAGAAGTTTAAAGATATTCCTATTATTTTTGTTACAGCTTTAGAGGATGCAAATAAATTGGCCGAAGCTCTTGATATGGGGGCAATGGATTATATTACGAAACCTATAAATAAAGTTGAACTATTAGCACGTATGCGTGTAGCGTTACGCTTGAAATCAGAATTAAATTGGCATAAAGAACAAGAAGAAAATCTTCGGAATGAACTAGATTTAGCTACGCAAGTACAAAGAAACTTATTAAGTAGCCCATTAAGAGAAGATTATATAAAAATTGAAGCAAGTTACTTACCTTCATTTAAATTAGCTGGAGATATGTATTATTGGTATAAAATCGATGAAAACCGCTACGGTATTATATTATTAGACGTGATGGGACATGGTATATCTGCTTCATTAGTTTGTATGTTTATTTCGTCTGTATTACGTGAAACAATTAAATGTTTAATTGATCCAGAACTCGTTATTAAAGAGTTAAATAAATATATGACCCTTTTACATAATGAAAATGATAATATTCCTTATTATTTTACGGCCATATACTTAGTTGTTAATACAGAAGATAGAACAGTTGAATATGTAAATGCAGGGCATCCTGCTGGATATGTTTTAGTTGATGAAACAAATGTAGTTGAACTAGATCGCGGGAGTTGTGCGGTAGGATTTTTTGATGAAATAAAAGTTAAAAAAACAGTTATACCTTTTGAGAAGAACGCTCAAATATTATTGTTTACAGATGGTGTTCTTGAAGCCATTGCAAATGATGAATTTGAGTCTGAAGAGAAATTACGTACTTTTACAGAAAGAAAATGGGGAGATTTAGAAGGCGAGATAGAAGGGTTTTACAAGGAAGAACAAAAGAAAGCGCAATCAGATGATATGTGTCTCATTATGATACAAACGAATGCGAAATAAAAAGCGTATGAAATCCAAACAGAGGATTTCATACGTTTTTTATTGTATTTTTTGATAAATTTGTTCACTAGGATTAAATTGGGTATAATGTGGCATTATCTTTGAAAAACGAAGAGTTTCTTTATTTCCTAAACATAGAAATCCATTGTGACTTAAGCTTTCATAAAATAGTTGCTGCACTTGATTTTGAAGTTTACTTGTAAAGTAAATTAAAACGTTACGACAAAGTATAATATGAAACTCGTTAAAAGATTGATCGGTTACTAAATTATGCTGTGCAAAAATAATGTTTTGTAACAGTGAAGGATTAAAATAAGCAAAACGATTATCTGTTGAATAATAGTTAGAAAATGCTTGTGTACCGCCAGCTTGTAAATAGTTTTTCGTATAAGTTTGCATTTTATTTAACGGGAGGATGCCTTGTTTTGCTTTTTCTAACACATTTGTATTCATATCTGTTGCGTAAATAACCGACTTTTCACTTAATCCTTCTTCGTGAAGTAAGATGGACATCGATAATACTTCTTCACCAGTTGCGCATCCAGCATGCCAAATTCTAATTTCAGGTTGCTTTTTCAATTCAGGAATAACATGCTCTCTTAGTGCTTTAAAAAAGGCAGGGTTACGGAACATCTCAGTTACATTAATCGAGAAATCATTTAATAACTGTTCTAAAACCCCTTCCTCGTGAATTACTTTTTCAATTAATTTTGAAATGGTTGGGATATTAGAGAGCTGCATTCGATTACAAATCCTTCTATAAATAGATGTACGAGCATATTGGCGAAAATCAAATCCTGATAGTTTAAATACCGCTTCCAATAATAATTCAATTTCTAAGTTCGTGCGCTCATCCGTATCTACTGATGGATCAAAATTATAATACTTATTTTCCACTCCAACTAAACCTCACTTATTTTATTAACCATACACTCATTACCGAATAGAGTTGATGTAGGTTTAATGGTTTACTTATATAATCTGAAGCGCCAGCAGATAAACATTTTTCCTTATCATTTGGCATTGCTTTAGCAGTTAATGCGATAATAGGTATTTCATGTAACCCTAAGTTCATTCGGATATTTTCCATCGTTTCATAACCGTCCATATTAGGCATCATAATATCCATTAAAATAAGGTCAATATTTGTATTACTTTTTAGTATTTCTAAACACTCTAAGCCGTTTTGGGCAGTAATAATGTTGGCATTTTGTTTTTTTAATGCATTTTGTAACGTAAATATATTTCGATGATCATCATCGACAATTAAAATGGTTTTCTCTTGGAAGACGTTATTTGTTTCGGTAGTAACGATAGTTTCTTCAACAACTTCAGCAGGAATAACATCTTCTATCGTTGCTGCGACTTCTAAATTGGATAACTGTATATCATGTAATCCATTTGGAAGGCTAGGAATAAATACCGTGAAAGTACTACCTTCTCCTACATTACTCTCTAACGTAATCCAACCACCTAACAATCTAGCAAACTCTTTACAAATAGATAAACCTAGTCCTGTACCACCATACTTTCGAATCGTTGCTCCATCTGCCTGTTGAAAGGCTTCGAAAATAAGTTGATGCTGTTCTTTAGCGATACCAATACCAGTATCTTTTACTGAAATTGTAATCCAATCTTTACTTATAGACTGCATATCATGACTTAAATTGGTTGTTTCTATTGAATCGAAATGTAAAGAAACGGATCCTTTTTCTGTGAATTTAAATGCATTGGATAATAAGTTTTTAATAATTTGCTCGATCCGTTTTGCATCTGTATAAAACAGATTAGGAATCGTATCACTGTCTTCAATCGTAAATTCGACATTTTTTTGTGCAGCTATATGTAAAAAGTTTTGATGCATATTGGCTGCCATGTCACTTATGTTCGTTGCTTCAAAAATGATGTCTAGTTTGCCTGCTTCTACTTTAGATAAATCTAGTATGTCATTAATTAAAGTAAGTAAGTCTTTCCCTGATGAATGAATGACAGTTGCTAGTTCAATTTCATCATCCGATAAATGATTATCATGATTTTCTCTTAACATTTCAGATAATAGTAAAATACTATTTAACGGTGTGCGTAATTCATGTGACATATTTGCTAGGAACTCAGATTTGTATTTTGAGCTGCGTAACAACTCGCTTGCTTTTTCTTCTAATTCTGATTTGGTAATTTGTAAGTCAGCTGTCTTTTGTTCAGCTTCTTCAGTTCTAGACTCTAATTGTTCATTCGTTGTTCGTAATTCTTCAGCTTGCATTTGTAGTTCTTCAGCTTGCGTTTGTAATTCTTCTGATTGAACTTGTAACTCTTCTGTCATTGCTTGTGATTCATGTAAAAGAGTTTGAATTCGCATACGTCCTATAATGCTATGGATTGTTAAACCTAGATTATTAATAGTTTGTTGAATTAAATCTTGATGTAAGTCTGAAATCTCAGTTACACTTACTAACTCCATTACTGCAATCACCTCATCCTCAAATAAGATAGGGATGACTAGTAGATTTTTAGGACGTATTTCTAATACTCCGCTAGTGACATACCGAAACTCTTCTGGTATATCCCTGAGAATAAAACTTTTCTTTTCTAAGGCAGACTGTCCAATGAAACCTTCACCCATTTTAATGGATGGTTTTCCAATATCAGCACCTTGATCGGCGAAAGAAGCTTTTTTCACATAGTAGACAGTTTCTTCATATTCTTCACGTACATAAAATGCACCGCAAGAAGTTTGCGTTTTTTGTATAATTCCACTAAGAATTTTTTTACCTAACATCTCAATAGAAGATACACCTTGATACATTAAAATTAATTCTGCGAGCTCAGTTTGTAACCACTCTCTTTTCGATATTTCGTCTAGTAGGTGGTTCGTTGTATGAGCAAGATCTTTTATTTCATCATGTGTATTTACATGAATTCTTTCCGTAATTTTTTCTTTAGAAGAAATTGATTTAATAGCTTGAATTACATTTTTAATCGTTTTTGTAATGGAATTCGAAATATAGAGTGAAACGATAATGGAAATACAAGAAAGTAAGAACAATAAACTGTATAACCAAATCTCTAATTTATTATTTTCAATATCTAATTGTGCTGCTCTTTTTTTCGTTAATTGCTCCTCAGTGCTCCGGAAGTTAGTTACCTGTGACTGTAAGGACTGAATTTGAGTCGTGTCGATTGTTTGTACATTATTACTATTATTATTTGTAATGAGTGGGTGAATCTCTTTATTAATCCAACTAGTAATGTTTTCGTTAATCTGTTTTAATTTTTCTTGCTGAGAGGGGTTATCCTCTAATAAAGCAAAAAGATCATGATAATGTTTTTCGTAATCCTTTTCCGCAGAGTTAAGGGATTGCACGTAATTAGGGTTATTAGAAATGATAAACCCTTTCGCTTTATTTTCAATTGTTAGTAACTCTTTCTCCACTTGATTCGTTAAATTGAGAACTTTAAAATCGTGATCAATAATAAAATTACGAGATTTTTGTAAGCTGGAAATCTCATTGTTTAACATAATGAAAGAAACAAGTAAGAACAAAATGATAACTAAATAACCAGCCATAATTTTGTAGCGAATACTAAATTTTGCTTTCGAGTTCATTAAAAATTCCTACCTTCAAGGTTATTAAAACTTTTCTATTTTAAAGAATGAAAAACGTAATATATATTATATCAGTTTTCATAAGGCCAAACTAGAAATCCCCCTATTGTATTAGGGGGTTCTTTTTTTATAGAGGAAATCATTTTGAAATATAAAAACATATATGAAAGGTAGTAAACGAGGGAATAGAGGATAACAAACATTCTAAGAAGGGAAGAGTGTTCTTAAAGCTCTTTTTGCATCTATTCCTTCAAAAATAAATAATATAAGATCTTTCTTTTTTACAGTAAGGAAAAAGGATACTAGAGTGCTTAAATTTTTGATTGATGTCATTGTTCCATGTTTACTTATAAACAAATTAGCTTGAAATGTTGTCATTAAAGCATAAAAATGATGAATCTGAGTTATTGTAGGTGTTTCATTATAAGAAATAGTAGTAGAGTGAATGGCGTTCATCGTAATATTCCTTTCCATATAGTAAGCATAACAATATAAACATACCCGTTTTAAAA
>NZ_JBMOWC010000094.1:0-10518 GCF_049310765.1 Bacillus sp. PSXD-155
TTTATTCTTAAGTATAATGTCAATAGTTGATTTGAAATAACCGAAGAAATAAAATCTTTGTTAATGGACAATCACATAATTTTAGGTATAGTAGGTTTATAATTTAGACTATAAAAATTAATGTATCTTTTATTATTTTAACCAAGAAGACTCCCTCCATAAGGAACTCACAGCAAGTATGGGTAAGTGGGAGTAGTTCAAAGCATGCAATATTGTTTGATTTGGCTAATACATAGATTTCTCATCTCAGAACTGGTGTAAGAATTATAATGTTTATACCATTCTATTGTATTTTCTAAAGTCTGTTGTAGGGACCATTTTGGCTGCCAATTAAGATTGAATTTTGCTTTGCTAATGTCAAGGTTTAGTAAATTTGCTTCATGAAAATTTATTGGACCTATATTTTCTGCTGTCCAATCCCCGCAGCCCCAAATATCTAGTAAACCGGTCACTAATTTTTCTACTGAAACAATATTGCTTAGGGATGGCCCGAAGTTCCATGCCCCTGAATAAAGGATACCATTATTTATAATTTTTTCTGTAAGGAGTAAATACCCGCTTAAGGGTTCTAGTACATGTTGCCAGGGTCTAATAGCAGTAGGGTTTCTAATAATAATCTTTTTGTTTGATTCTAATGCTCGTATACAATCAGGAATAATTCTATCTATTGACCAATCACCACCACCAATTACATTACCAGCTCGAACGCTTGCAATTATTTTCTTGTGGTGAGAAAATTTTTCTTCTGAAAAGTAAGAATTACGATAGGAAGAAATTAAAAGTTCGCAGCATCCTTTACTTGAGCTATATATGTCATGGCCGCCCATAGGGTCAATTTCACGATAACCCCAAGGCCATTCTTTATTTTCATAGCACTTGTCACTTGTCACCATAATTCCTATTTTAGCTGATTCATGTAATCGAATTGCCTCTAGTACATTCATAGTTCCTACAACGTTTACCTCGTATGTTTCTCTAGGATATTCATATGAATACTTAACTAGAGGTTGGGCAGCTAAATGGAATACAATTTCAGGTTTATAATCTGTAAAAACCTTATTTAATTTATTAAAATCTCTAATGTCTCCACGAATATCAATTATATTATTTTGAAGGTTAGTAATGTTAAAGTTATCATTTTTATTTTTAGGATCTAATGAATATCCGATTACAGTAGCACCTAATTCATTCAACCATAGGGATAACCAAGAACCTTTAAAACCAGTATGTCCAGTAATTAAAATTGTTTTTCCGTAAAAAGCATTATTAAAGTTTTGGTTTAACAATTAGTCCACCTCCTTTAGTACCCTATTTTTAGGGAGTTAGGTATAAATGTTTATTATTTTTATACCAATTAACAGTTTTTATAATTCCTTCTTCAATATTAATTCTAGGTTCCCAGGAAAGAGATTTTCTTATTTTTTGCACATCTGCTTCAGGAACCCATCTTTCATTTGTTCTAGAGGAAATTGCACCGTAATTTGGTCTGGAATTGGTTTTCAAATGTTTAAATAATAATTCTACATAATGTTTCAAGGGGTGAATAGTGCCGCTCCCAATATTAAAGATTTCATTTTGTACAGTAGTATTTTCTACTGCTAGGATACAGGCATCTATTACATTTTCTATATAACAATAATCTCTTAATTGATTACATAAAGTTAAATTTACATCTTTGTTTTGTAATACTTGCAAGATTATATAGCTAAAAATTTTATGCGGCTCTTCGCCTTCTCCGAATATGCCAAAAGGTCTTAATGTTATAAGATTAATATTGTTTTCGCTAGCAATTTGATGGGCGAGTATAGTAGCAGCAGCTTTGGTACTTCCATAGATATCCACAGGAGTTAGTAACATATTTTCATGAATAGGTTCCATCTTGTTACCGTATTCAGAACTACTCCCAAAATTGATGATTTTTTTACAATTCACCAATTTTGCTGCTTGAATAATGTTACAAGTCCCTATAACATTTGTTTCTATAGCATGGATGTAATCTGTATGGGCAGAATTTACACCATAGGCTGCCAGGTGAAAGATATAATCGGGATTAATTTTCTTTATTGCATCTTGTACTTGTTTTTTATCTCGTATATCTATTTCATAGGTTTCAATATATTTTAGAATATCCTTTAGTCTCCAAGAGTTTGATGGTGTTCTTATGAAAAGAACAATTTTTGCTTGTAAATTTAAAAGTCTTCGTGCCAAGTGAGAACCAATAAAACCGTATCCACCAGTAATAAGGAAAGTTTTATTTTTAAATGAAGCAATCATAGTGATAATCTATCCTTTATTAAGATGTATTTTTAGTTGCTGAAATAAATAGATTTATTTTTAAATAAGGAAAGTATCAGTCTTAATTGTGATGAGGGGAGGGGTATTTAAAATAATTTTTTATTGTTGCTGTATCAATTTTGTCAGCAAATAAAGAGGAGGGAGATTTTTGAAAAGTATTATGAAGGGTATGACATGTCTTGTTCAATTGTTCAATATAAGGAATGTATATATAATCTAAAACTGCTGGAGGTAATTCTAAAGTTTCTTGTTTCCATAAATCGAACTCGTTTGGATTAATAATTTGCATACTTCCAAAATGAAAAGCTATTAATTCATCTTGATCAATAAAAACTTTATTATCTGTTTTGGATATAGAACTGCTATTTAAAATGACATTCCAAGGTGCTGCATCAATACCTTTATGAGTCATGATTTTTATATTAGAAAAGATGTTAGGAATGTGATTTAAATATTTTTGGTCACCCCATCTATTCATTTCAACATCATAATGATTATTACAATATTCTAGGCATTTATCTTTCCACCATGTTAAAATTTCTTTACTATTTTGATCGTTTTTGAAGCCTACTAAACCAGCTTGGTATATACCGTGTATGCTTTCAATTGCAGTAGAACTTCTTTGAGGGCAAAGGAATACAGAATATTTCCACCACTCATCAAGAATGATATTAGGTGCTGTAAAGAAATACATATCAGCATCACAATATATAATGTGATCAACTTCCGGATAAAGACTAAGGACATGTAGACATAGGGGCGCTTTTAATGTCCAACAATATTCTTGTAAACTTCTATCATTTTTTATACTGAGGAGTTCATGATTTTCAATTTCTTTTACCGGAATTAGTATGGCGTGCTTTAATTTTAATTTCTCTAATATTTGATAAGTTAAATCATCCATACAACAGATCCATACAGTAAATTTAGCGTTGAAATTTTCTAAGGAATAATAAGAGGTCAATCCTTGAATTAATCGTTCTTTACTTATAATCATGGAAAAGTTCATAAAATGATTGGATTGATTCATTTTTCTTCTTAATTGTGAATCTTTATATAAAGTTTGAGCTTTATTTATATCTTTTTTACTTAAAAATTGTTTAGTATCTTTATTGAATTTATCCTTTAATTGCTTTAAAACAAATTGAATTCTCTCTAAATACGGAGTGTAAATATGGTTTAATATATTATTGGGTATTGAAATTTCTCCCAAAGACCAAAGATCAAAATCATTTTCAGTAAAGATAGTAATACATGCAAAATGGTAAACAACTAGTTTGTCGTTTTCAATAAATATATCGTTTTTAGTCTTGTCAATTTTATAATCGTTATTATATATACAGTTCCAAGGCGCAGCATTTATACCTAAGTTATTTGAAATTTTTACTTTTGGAAAATATATAGGGATATAATCTAAATACTTTTGGTCTCCAAATTTCCCCTCCTCAGCCTCGGCACTGCACCAATCTATACATTTATTTTTCCACCATCTTACACTTTTTAGTCCATAGAGATCATTCTTAAATCCAATTAGACCAGCCTGATATTTTCCATACATTTTTTCTACCCAATCACGATCTCTTTGGGGGGTTAGGAAAATAGAATGGTCACCCCATTCCTCAAAAATAATATTAGGGTCAGAGAAAAAGCATAAATCACCATCACAATATAGAATAGATGGTAAATCATAATTGACCAATAAATATTCTATCAAGACAGATTTTAAAGTCCAACAATATTCATTTACTTTTCTTTTTCTCTTTATTGCTTTTAGTTCACGATCTTCTAATTCTTCAACTTGTAAAAGGTTTACATTAATTAAACTCATTTCTTTTAATAGTGAATATGCAAAAGGATCTATACAACAAATCCACAATGTGAATTTTTCTGAGTACTGCATTAATGATTGCTGTAAAGCAATAATTTTCAAGACATACTCACTACCTACAATGACGCAGAAATGATTATTTAGAGCATGTTGTTGATTATAGAATTGGGGATTAATTCTTTTTTGAGTATTTTTTTTGGAGAGATTTGAAGCTTTAATTCCTGTTGAAAGCGGGTTAACTATTTTCTCATTAGAGGGGATATACAATCGAGGTAAACTTATTTTTTTATCATTAGAGTTCAATGCTTATTCAGTCCTCTCCACTAAAATTTATTTGGATTCCAACTTTCATTTACAGTTTTTAAATCTTTAGGTGTATCGACACTAGCCCAAAAGTCATTGTGTTCATAGACTGCGAGCTCATTGTCTTTTATTAAATTTCGAAGAGGGTCTTCTTCTAGAACACAATCATCATTATTACTTAAATAATCGAATATTTCTTTGTTAAATACAAAAAAACCGCCATTAATTACTTCATCAAGTAATGGTTTTTCTTTAAAATCAATAGCAATTCCATCTTCCACCGCCAATAGGCCGTATTGACTATTTTTTTTAATTCCAGTTAATGTAGCAATTTTTCCTTTTTCTTTATGGAATGCTATTAGTTGATTAATATCTATATTGGCTAATCCGTCACCATAAGTTAATAAAAAGGTTTCACCCTGTACAAAGGATTCAAGTTTTTTTAGTCTTGCCCCGGTCATTGTATCAATTCCTGTATCTATAAAGTGTATATTCCAATTTTCTAATTCCTGAAGTAGCGTATATTGACTGGTTTTAAAATTCAAACTAAAGTCATTCTCTTTCCAGCTAAAGTCCATAAAATATTCTTTAATTTTCTCACCTTTATATCCTAAGGGTAAAATGAAATCAGAATGTCCATATTTTCTATACCAATTCATTATATGCAAGAGGAGAGGCTTTCCTTGAACTCGAACTAATGGTTTGGGAATGTCCTCTAAAATTCCTTGCATCCGAAGCCCTTTTCCGCCACACAAAATTATGACTTTCATAGATTTATTTCCTTCCTCTCTATATATTTTACTAATTTAAACTATGTAGTTTGTTTGATAAATGTATACACGGTTGTACCATAATGACAATCAACTAAAAAATATATGTTAGATTTATAATTCAAATGCTGATTAAACGTGAAGAATACGCACTGTAGTTTATTCTCAATCTTATGTAAATTAGGTTATTTTAAAATCAATGCCTTATTTTATTTAATACTAATGAAAGAAATTGCTTGTTTATAAGATAAAAGAAGGGGAGGGGAATCAAGGGAATTGAAGAAGCTTATAATGAAAAATCTAAGAAGGAAATTAACTATTTAGAGGAAAAGTGAACAAATATTAAATTGTAGATTTTACAAATTTAAAAAAGAGCACCGTATAAAGGTGCTCTAGTGATGGAATCAATTTTGTAAAGAACCATTTATTCAATAAAGAAGGACTTATGAATTATTATATGAACGGTTTATTAATTAAGTGTGTATCAATTAGATGGGAATTTTATTTCTCTACACCTATTTTAATTTACTGGCAAAATCATGTTAAAAGTAAAAAGAAAAGTATTAAGTTAATGTTATTTTATTTAAAATATAATCCCAATCGGAATCATCACCTTCCCATCTATCCTGATAACGTGGGAGTTCAATTGAACAAACCCTTGATATTCCCCAATTTTGTTCAACGATATTAGATATATCCTCCTTAAAATTGACAATAAGAATATTAAAATCTTTATTTGTAATTTTGGATAATACGTTTTTAAATTCAATCGCTTCATCTCGATTTCCCCAAATCCTAATGAATAAAATCGATTCACTACTATTTATTTTTTCAAGGAATCGATTAATTCTAGTGTCTAATTTAGCTTTAAAAGAAGGATAAGTTGATTTCCAATCCTTTTCTGAGTCAATAGGAAAGTCATGCATTGAAAAACAATTATAATAAGTGTCCTTTATACAATAGGTAATTCGTTCTGCCCATTTAGTTTGATTATCAAATTCTGATTCAATAAGACCGTAACTTTCTGAACCTTCTATGACCATATTTTCCAACTTCATAAATTTTTCAAATCGATTTTTAAGTAATCTGTTTACATCTGAAAGTGATGGATAATAAAACCAATCTAAAGGTCCAGAAAATGTTCTTAAATGGTGCCTTTTGATTTGGTTAGTGACTTGACACAATCCTCCTAAACTTACAATTACGCCATAGGATTTTTGTATATCATCTAGGTTCATCCTCATCATCCTTTTTAAAAGTAATTTAAATTATCTATTCAGTATATGATGCAATAACATATTGATGTGGACATATATATCAAAGTACATAGAACTAAGACAATGGTATAAATTTGAAAAGTCAAAATCCCTAAGTTAAGGGATTATATCTTTAATGTTATATCATTGAGTTGCTATTGGGATGAAAGCTGGTAGGGATTATACTCTCCAGTAACTAAAATTAGAAACTAGTCCTTGATTACTACAGTAAAATTGTTGTACTTTTAAAAGAATCCTTAGATAAAAAAATCTATTGGTTAGCATTTAACCAGTAGATTTTTCTTTGAGTTATTATCTTTTACATAATAATTATAGAAGATGGAAAATTCCACTTAGAAATAATTTTAAGCAGAAGAATAGACTAGTCTAATTTCTAATGGTCCCAGTATCTTTTATTTTGACGTGTGTCTTTACATTTATTTTAGCCTCTGCTAACGCTTGCAACCAATCTCCTTTTACTTTTTTCCACTCTTTATATTGAAATGCTCTAGCATATAGGGATAATCCGATTGGATCAATTTTATTCTGCTGTATTTCATACAACATATTTTGTAAATTATTATTAATTTCTTTTTGAATGGCACTTTTTAAATTATTTATATTTTTTTTATTATCATAGTGCCCCTTAATTAAATTCGCATTGGTTTTTTCTATTAAAGCTACATTAGCATATATATCGAGATTAAATACAAACTTTCCGTTTTGAAAATTAACAACTACCTTTCTTGTCGCGTTCTGTACGAAGATAGAAGTGTTTGTTTTTTTGTTGGACTTTTTAGGAGGAAGGGCAAGGTGTAGTATCATTCGCCCGCTACTTTTTTGCTTATTTATAAGATTGAAAAATTTAACATCTTTTTTAGGGATATGAGTTAAATATTTCCCTTTTCGATTTAAAAATGCAATTCCTACTGTGTCGATTTCATTCTTTGTTTTTTTGATAATTGGAACAGCTTGCGTCATTCCTTCTTCATTTTGTTCTCTCATTAATTGTTGAATTGTAGAAGAGACGGATTGGTTATTTTGAATTGACGATTCGATTACACCATTTATATAAGATGAAAGTGATGGTTTACTAGGCTTATGAATTTTGAAAATTTCTTCTGCAGGTCCATCTACAAGTACTACTTTAGCATTAATGGTAGCGTAAGGGTCACGGTAAGAAGAATCAAGCTCCTGCAACCAATTAGCTTCTTGCGCTAATTTTTTCCCAATTAAAATGATTTCAGCTTTGGAAGCTGTCATAAAGCCCGTTAACTTCGTATCTATCTTACTGAATCCAGTATATACAGTTGATGCTTGTGTCCAATGTTCTATAGTACTTTTTTGTTGTTTATGATGAAAGAGTGGTATGCTTGTTCCAACTTTTATATCTCCATTAGGGGTTCTATCCAAGCCGATTAACAGGATTAATGAAACCTTCTCAAGAGGAATTCTCTGACTACAACCAATTATATATACACAACAAATTACAATCCATATCCATTTTCGAATCAAAGTTGTTTCCTCCTAGTAATCCAAGTAAAAAGAATACTGTAAGCGAAAAATAAGATTGGTAATAGAATAAAGAAAACGACATTTAAGATATCCATAAGAGAATATATAAACAAATATTGATCCACATCGGGATTTAGGAAGATAAATAGGCTAACTATAAATAACATAAAAGCAAGCAGCGCCCAATTGCGGGCGTTTTTTTGAAGTGAAATGGTCACAGATTCAAAACTGAAAAATAAATACGGATATATCGTAGTGGAAAATACAATCAAATAGTAAGCGATATATATAATTTCTAATCGTTCCATGAAAGAAAAACGAACCCCTTTTAACAGATGAAATACTGGCCAGATTACGTCTTTTATCCCTTCTGGGCTAAAGTATATATAAGAAAGGATAGTAACATATAGATAGAAAAACATGGTTCCAGTATTCGCTATTAGTAGTCCTTTTATGGCTTTTTGTTTTTTTTGTAAGAATGGGTATATATAATATGCAATTTCTAGGCCAGCATAAGGAGTAATGGTTTCTTTTGTTGCCTTTACAATAGGGTATAATCCTTCTTTAAATATAGGTAGTAGGTGTAAAGGATTGTAGTTAGTCTTTAGTGAAAAAAGAAGAAATAGCGGCATCCAAGTAGTGAAGAAGAAAACAAGCATAGAATAACTAGTAAGAGCCCTTAACCCACTCAGGGCTAAAATAATAAAAGGTAATAGTAATAATATGGTGATTTGATAAGCAGGAGTGGAAGGGAATATCCACACTTTTACAATATCAGTTGCCTTTAATAAAGTATTAAATCCAGCAAAAAATAGATAAAAGGCATATGCAAGAAAAAGAATTGTCCCTATCCATTTACCAAAGTATGTTTTTAAGATTTGTGAGAAATTTTTGTTAGGATTTTTTTGTAACATTAATATAATAAATACACCGATTATAGAAGTAACTATCCATCCGAGAATGATCGAAATCCAGCCATCTGTACCAGCAGTAGTAGCAAGTGGGCTTGGCATAATTAACATACCAGATGCGAGTTGCAGCGAATGAATGAAAATAATAAATTCGAATAAAGTTACTTTTTGGAACTTAAGATTCCCCATGTTAACCACCTTCTTTTTTCTTTCTTTGTTTCGGCTGTCCTGTACTCGAGCGGGTGGTAATTATCGAAATAGGAAATCTTACAAAAGAATCTTTTAACTCTTGGAGACGAAATGGTGCGATTGGCATTCCGTATGGTGAACCATAGGAAGTTAGTGAAACAAAATGAGCAAATAAGAGCATTAATCCACTAACAATACCTACAATCCCATAAAAGTAAGCCAATAACATCATTGGAAAACGGATAAGGCGTATAGAACTTGATAAATCATAATTAGAAACAATAAATGAAGCAATGGCTGTAATAGATACGATAATAACCATAACGTTACTAACAAGACCAGCTTGAACAGCCGCCTGTCCAATTACAATCCCTCCAACGATTCCAATAGTTTGTCCAATTGGTTGTGGTAAGCGAATGCCAGCTTCACGTAGCATTTCTAGTGTAATTTCCATTATAAAAGCTTCTAATAAGGGGGAAAAAGGGACTTTGACTCTTGATGTTGCAATAGAAGTGTATAAGTCTATAGGAATAATTTCAAAGTGAAAAGAGACTATAGCAATATAAAATGCGGGTAAAAAAATAGCTATAATAAATCCTGCAAATCGTAATAAGCGAAAAAATGATGCGATGAGCCAATGAATATTATAGTCATCTGGGGTTTGAAAAAATCCAATCAAATTCATAGGAACAACCATTGCACCAGGGGATCTATCTATTAATACTGCTACTTTCCCATCAAGTATATGATTTGAAATGGCGTCTGGGCGCTCGCTTAAATAAGCCTGTGGAAAAGGAGTCCAATTTTGATCTTTTGTATAATTAGATAGCTCTCCAATACTTAATACCGCATCTGTTTTGATTTTACAGATTCTAGTTTCAATTTCTTGGACTACATCTGCGTTTGCTACATCACCTAAGTAAATTAAATAGACTAAAGAAGTGGCTCTTTCTCCAATCGTCAGCTTTTTGATTTTTAACTCTGTAGAAGGAATATATCGACGGATAAGACCTATATTTTTTGTGGCATTTTCAATAAATCCATCATGGGATCCTTTTATAGTAACTTCTGAAATTGGCTCTTGAATTGCTCTCTCTGCCCAGCCTTTTGTATTTATTAGAAGTGAACGCTTTTCTCCTTCTATAAACAGTACACATTGCCCCTCAAGTAATCCTTCTTTAATTTCATTCCATGTATATACTATTTTGGTATGAGTAGCAATAATATTAGAATTAAATATTTGACTGTCTTCATTTACTTCTTGTAATAATGGTGTAACAACATTGGTTTTTAATGCAACACCATCTGTAAGGCCTTCAAAATAATATAGTAAAATATTCGTGTTTGTTTTTAATTGCAAAGGATGTTCAATTAAATCTGCACTAATATCAAAGATATTATCTAGTGTATTTTTAAATTGTTTTAAGTTATTTGTTTGGATCCTTTCAATG
>NZ_JBMOWC010000095.1:0-10359 GCF_049310765.1 Bacillus sp. PSXD-155
AAAAATCTAAAATCCATTGATTTAAAAGTAAATAAGCAAAATCAACAATTAAACTCTATTTCAATCAAAATCGAATCTAAAGTAGCACAACTTAAACGTGTAACTGAAGAATTACATATTAAAGAACAATTACTTCAAAACTGTGTTTTAGAGGTTGAGGAAAAGAATATAGAAATTCAAAAATATAATTCTATTATTGAGGAAAAAAAGGGGGAATTAATGAAACAAACTCGTTTGAGTAGAAAACAAAAAGAAAAAATGGAAGTTTACTTCGAGGGGCAGGGAAAAGTGGAAACTGATTTTGTCTCAAAAGAACTCAACAGTAATAACATTATTAATTTAGTAGGCGAGGAAAAATTAACCCAAATTAAATTTTTTGCTGAAGCAATTCGTAAACTCGTTAATAAGAGGGGCAAAGAGGAAAAAGTACAACATCGTTTAGAAGAAAAGCAATATAGAAAAGAAGATAGAGAGTTTAACGAACTCTTTAAGAACTTTATTGATCTACATTATGTGTCAGGAATTATTCATTCTAATTCAGATGAACTTTTACTAGCACTAATTAAAGGTGAAGAAAGGAAAGATAGAATTTCGGGGTTATTCCATTATCAAAATTGGAACTGGGTAATTACGTTTTATGAGGAATTATTCGATCCATTCTTACACGTTCTAAAAAGTAAAAACTATAAGATTAATGGTTATGAAGATTATTTAGTACTTACTTTAAAGGAGTTGGCTTTATTAAAAAACTTTAGTGAACATAGAGATGAATTCATCCCATTGTTTAATCTATCCCCTGAATATAACAGTACTGTTGATGTTATACATAAATACATTAGTCTGGTCGGTGAAAGTAACATTAATCAAATAACATATTTAGGATTTCTAGCAGTATTTTTAAAAGAAAAAGGTTTTATAAATTACATTCAAGGAACAACGGAATTGTACACAATTATAAAAAAAGAAATAAAAAGTTTTAGAGCTATACAGTTGGAGACTTCCCTTAACAAGAATAGAACAACTGCACATACGCAAAAATATATAACTATTGAAGATATAGATTTACTTAGTGGAGAGGAGTTTGAACAATATCTAGCAGACTTACTAAAGTGTCTTGGTTTCAGAACAGAATTAACCAAGGGTAGTGGGGATCAAGGTGCAGATATTTTAGCATTTAAACAAAATAAAAAATATGTAATTCAGGCCAAACGTTATAAAAGTACAGTTGGGACAGCGGCAATACAAGAAGTTGTAGCTGGAAAGGCGTTTTATGGTGCTGATGAATCATGGGTAATTACAAATAGTACATATACTAAAGGAGCTGTCGAGTTAGCTAGCAAGACTAATACTAAACTATGGGATCGTGAAAAGTTGAGTAATTTAATTGAAACCTTGATGGTTTAGTTTTTTAAAAAAATAGGATTATCCAATACGCTATAGACTATTTATTATTTAGTGTTTTAGCGTTCAAAATATGGTGTGGAATCATAGGATAGAAGCAACAATTGTCAATGATAGAGAGGTTTAGTATAATATACAGGTATTGAAATGTAATGTTGTAGGGGTATAACATGCCATATTCAATTCATAAAATCGGATTCACTTATATGCAAAATAAGAGCATTCCTTTATAGGTGTGCTCTTATTTTATTATAAAGTCCCAATTCACATGAACGATAGACTTTTAATGATTTTTGCCTTTTTTATTTTAGGCCACTTTCCTAGTTGACTAACAAAATTATCGAGTAGATCACTCTTTATTGACGGAAAATTGAGATTTTTGCTAAGATGAAGTAAGATTCTCAGTAAGTATAATTAGTTATTTTGTTTTATTTTATCTTATCTTGGAGTTTACACTGCTTACTGTTTTTACTTATTAAAAAAACATTAAATAAAAGAGAAGAGGATCAAAGTGAAATGTTAAATAATAAATTATATATATCACCAAATTATGAATTAAATGATTACAAGGATTTATTTGAAGAATTAAGTCCTACCAGTGACGATGCTAGTTGGGAAACAGCTATTAAAATTTTTGAAGATAGAATTCAGGGAAGGTTCTTTGATATTACAGATGTAATGCTGGAAAAATGCGAAGTAGATCCTAGTTTAAGCAAAGCATTTAGTATAATGGCGCTTAATTGTTTATTGGTAGAAACTTTTCAGCAATTTTATAAAGGACTACCTCATACGAGAGGTAAATCGGAAAAAGCATTTAAAGAGTTTTTAGTCAGTAGTCCATATTTTAATGGAAGTGAAGGGAGTTTTGGTTTATCATTTGATGATACGAGAGCAACACATTTCTACAGTAATGTGAGATGTGGAATTTTACATCAGGCACAGACAAAAAAACACACAGCGCTTACATTTAATAATAATAATCTTATTGATAAACATGATGGATGGGTACTGTATGATGTTAAATTATTTACTCATGCTCTTAAAAGAGAATATGAAAGCTATTTATACGCACTGAGAGAAGGACACGAAGAACGAAGAGTAAACTTTTGCGATAAATGGAGACATATATTAAAAGATGCAGAATGATAAGTATTAGAGGAATTTATAATAAAAATTACAGGGTTGCGAAACAAATTCTTAGAAATTGAACATAGAAATTGGTGGGATTTCTATGTTTTATCACGTTGTAATCGAGATAGAGGGAAATAAGGAACCAATTATTGTTTTTCTACAGGTTGTTGAAAACGATATGTTTGATTTGTACGATACCATTTCACCCATGTCTTAACTTGGGAAGCATTTTTAATGCTGAGTGTCTCCATAATGGTACGATTGGAATAACCATCCTTTTTCATCTCAATCACTTTTCATTGTAATTCTTCTGAGTATGAACTCTTGTCTTGAAATGAAAAACACCTCCATTTAATTTGCAGACTTAGTATGCGAATTCAGGAGGTGTTTTTCATGTACCACTATTCGGGTTCACTACATAGTAAATAAGGTATCTCTTTTAATAAAAACACTTACATAGGCGGTTTTGTACCTATTGAATAAAAAAATCAGTTACGGTGTGTTATCCTTTGAAACGTTTTCGAACTCATATAAATTTCATTCTAATTCCAATAGCTATGTGACGTGAACTATTTTGCTTGCTCTAAGTATCAGTGGCTTATTTGTACTTTGAACTCTATGTTTTCGCTAGGAGTGGTAATGTCTAAAATAGTAAGTCCCGAGTTCTGACCATCCCACTGTTTACTTGAAGGAGTAGTATCACCTGAAATTGCTATACTTGTAACTTCCTTGAATAAATCTTTTGAATCTCCATTGTTACGATTATTTTCTAAATCTAAATTACCGTCAGCTTGCAATAATGCACATTGATAATGCTTAGATGGTGTACCATCTTGGTACTCATTTGAACCTTCGATGTCACAATGATAAATTGCTAATCCACTGGAAGGTAAGTATCTATCTAAAGCAATTTGAGTTCGATTTTCAACAAGAAAGTATTCATTAGCTTTATCAGTATTGTATTTCATTACAGTATTATAATCACCGTGTTTTGCAGTGAACAAACCGTTAGTAAGAACAATTTCATTCTGACACCACCCAGCTAAATCCCTTAGATACGCGCAAACAGGAGATGGAGTCAGACCATTATTTAGGTGGTTACCAGATCCCATAAGACAGTACCTTCCTATTCCTTCGCTAGGAAATAAATCATCATCACGTTCTCCATAGTCATACATATCAGGGAATCGACATAGTAGATGTCCAGTTTCATGACAAAATGTTCCTATACTTAAATCTCCAGAATTTCGACCTAGACTAGTTAAAAGATAAAAATGTGTCTTTACATCATCGTATTCTAGATTGATAAATGAATTATGTGGCCAAAGCTGCCCCTTATACAGTGTTTGTCCAGCATAGAGAAAATTTATCGCATCGACAATTCCTCTACCTTTAGAGTCAAATTGAGATAAATTAATATTTAAATCATTTACTACAATATCCATCGCTTCTTGTACAAAATTTGTTGTCTTATAATATGACTGCCTATGTGACAACTTTATAGGACCTACCACGATGTTTCTGTAATTTAATCTTCCATTTGACATAATCTTAAAATATTCTCGTACTGAACAAAAATTCCCATTTTTATTATAATTTTCACCATTTAACATTTCATCGACATCATCTCGAGTAACAGTAGAAGATAAATCAGCAAATTCCACTAAAACTGTTAGTCCAAGTACGTCTCCTTCAGTTATAGATGTACCTTCAAGTAACCCATTATTAGGTCCATGCGTTCTATCTTCATTAGTATCCATTTCATGAAGTACTTTATTTGAATCTAAATTATTATTTTCTACGATTGAGTGAAATTTATCATACTTTGCATTGAACTTTTTGTTTCTCACTAATGGATCTTCTTTAATGTGACGAGTTATCCCATTAGGTACAGGGCCTGTTATGTCTTTTCCGGTAGATACAAATTTACCATTATCTAGATTTGCGAAACAGTATTTATCTAAATCACTGTCATATATAGCTGTATAGCCGTCTATTGACTCATATCTAGCATAGAACTCATCACCGAATACACGTAGTTTAACTTTTTCATTACCATGTGGAAATGTTAAAATTTCTCCAACTATTACACTCATAAATACACTCCTCCATTTGTGAATTTCAAATATATCATTTCACCGGGATTAAAAAATATACATTAACATTATGGTTGGATTTCTGAGAATAATAACTTTAATATTTTATTGTAGTAGTGGGATGTAGGTCTATTTGGGATATCCGCAGGTAATAGGAGGCTCTTATTTTAATCACTTACTTATATTTAGTCTACATAACCTTTATTATAGGTATTTGTAAAAAAAGATCGGAATAAATCTCAAATTGAAAAGAATACTTATGTTATTGAGACAGAAGAAAAATTTAGAAGTTATATTTTGAAATCTGTATTAAAATTATATTAAGCGGAATGCTCAGCTAAACCAAGTACAATATAAAAGTACTATAGGAAACACTCTATTTCGACATTATAAACAATCAAGTTTTGCGAAAAATACAATCTACTTAGCCTTAAGCGATTAAAGTTAACTGTTTTGTATTAAAGTGTATTTATATACTGGATATGTCCTATAAGCAACTATGTAATCAATATTAATATGTATAGTTGAATGTATCTGAAACTAAAAGATGTTCGGACTAATGAAAGATAAAGTGAATGACGTATTTTGTTAGATGAGAATAAAAGTTAATATGAAGAGGTGAAAAACAAACAATTCGAAACTTCGCACGAAATACCAATTTTACGCACAATAATACAATTATATAAAAGTTAAATACAGTATCTAGGGATTTCAAGCCCAAGTGCATGAATCTTAGTATATTGGTATACGCCATAAAATTCATATTTTATATAAGAATAATCAAATGCTGAATTACTCATAAACAATTTTTATAGTGAATTACATTTTAATTTATAAGAGCTTTTCTTGTGTTGATCTAACTAACTCTTGATTAAATTAACCAATTCACATTTTATAACGACTTTTAAACTGTGTTCATGTATTCATTTTGTTAGAATTTATATTTGAAAATCGTTTTATTTTATATACATATATAATTTTTATCGCCAAATATGAATTTATCACTTGGTTATCTATAACTTTTATTAGAATAATTACACTTTCCCATTCAATTTCGAGTGAATTTTATTATTTCATAATTTAATTATGTAAATAAGTTCGTGTAAAAATTGAATTTAACGCGAACTTGTGTTCGTGTATTTTTTCTGTTATAGTATATATGAGGTGATTTTTATGGATTACAGCAAGCAACGTCAAAAATCAGTACATCGTAAGAAATTATACGAGAATTTAAATGAAATGCCCTTTTACATAGAAGAATTTGTGGAGTACAAAGAATTGCATGATGCCTCTCCCTCCACCCTACTGAATTATGTATATGATTTTAGAGTTTTCTTTAATTGGCTATTATCTGAACAAATTATTGAATTTAAGCCCATTAAAGACATATCCTTCTCTGATTTGGAGAATTTAAAGAAAAAAGATGTTGAGAACTTTATGAGGTTTTTAAAACTACAACAAAATATGCAGAATTCCTCTGTTAACAGAAAAATTTCAGCCTTAAAGTCTTTATTTAAGTACCTTACCTCCCTATCAGAGAATGATGATGGAGAATGTTATTTTTATAGAAATGTAATGGCTAAAATTGAAATACATAAAGATAAGGAAACATTAAATGCCCGTGCAAAACGTATGAGATCTAAAATATTTCATAATGATGACGATCAAGAGTTTTTGAATTACATTAAGTACGAACATGAAAAATCTTTAACAAAACATCAGTTGTTCTATTTCCTAAGAGATAAAGATCGTGATGTAGCTATTCTTTCTCTCTTTCTTGGTAGTGGTATTCGTGTAAGTGAATTGGCCGATCTTCGTATGGAAGATATAAACTTAAAAGAAAGGCTAATTGATGTAATACGAAAAGGAAACAAAGAAGATTCTGTATGGATTACCCCAATTGCATTGAATGATCTTGAAAATTATATGGAAATTAGAGATAAAAAATATGCTCCAGGGAAAGAATTAAAAAATGTATTCTTATCGAAGTATAAACATACTGCACAGCCTCTTTCAGTTAGGGCTATCCAAGATATAGTAGAAAAATATACTAAGGCCTTTGGTAAAAGAATGTCTCCTCATAAATTAAGACATACATTGGCAAATAAGTTATATATGGAAGAAAAAGACTCGTTACAAGTGATGCAGCAACTTGGGCATACTAGCCAAGATACGGCCTTATTATACACACAGCTTGGAGAAACAACTATTAAAGATAGCTTAGGCAGAATAGGAAAGAGTAAAAAATAAAAGTTCAGTAATGAAAAATTGCTGAACTTTTATTTTTTGCCATCACACTAAGATAAGGGTTCAAAAGCTATTTATCATTCGTTTTAAAAGAGATTTTATTGTGTAAAAAATACATAGTTTAAAACCACCTTTAACTGGTATATAAAATTCTCTCTTAATAGATATTTTATAAATTAAAATTAGTCGTAAGAATAATCAATTCCATCTTTAGATGTCGTTGTATCTTGTTTAACTTCTTCTTACACCATATACATATAATTAGATTACTTTCTTCTTTTCCAAGCAATACAGAAAGCCACATCAAAAGAATTATTAAAAATTCTAATTCAGCTGTTTAACCTCTTTCAGCAACACCTCTTTGATGTGAGAAGAAAACAGTTTATATATATTAGTAGCATGTACAATTGGACCATGTTTGATAATCAAGCAGTTTAATTAAAAAATGAAATACATTAGCGTTTATTTCGTACAAAAATCTTTAAATTATCTACATGCATCCTCTAAAAATAAGAAATAACCTCTACTATAAGTGCCGTTGTATAAGCTTAGCTTAATAGCCATGTGGTGCTCCCTTTTATATACAAAATTCAAATCATTTTTTAGACTAGAAAGAAAAAAATTATCTAAACTCCTGATAAAACTACTTAAATTTTTCATAGATTTATATTTTGATAGCAACCTTGAAAAATTTGTAATTCAGAATTAAAATAATAATTAAGGAGTTGTTAACTTTATTAAATAATTTTGTACTATTTGAATAATATTAAATATGAAAGGTGATTTTAATGAATTCAGAGTCGTTTGCGTTTGCGTTAGGACTTGCTGTAGTGTTTGGATTATTATATTCCAGTATTGTAGCTGCTATAATTGGAGGAGCAGCAGGATTCATAATCGGAAAATATTCCAAGAAACAAAAGTATTCCTCTAAACTATTCTTTTTAAATAATCCATTTTGTAACCAATAGTTATATTCAAAATGTTCATTATTGTAAGTGGAAATAGTTTGTTTTAAATATTGAAATAAGTTTTCTTGTTGTTCAGTAGGTGATAAAAAAACATTTTGTGAAAGGACTTTTTTTGACAGATTTATAATACTATCAACCTTCCCTTTGTATGAATTTTCCACTGTATTTAAAAACGTTTCTTGTCCAATTATTGTAGCTCCCATAGCACTAAATACTTTGTTCATGTAATTAATAACGTATTTTGCCCCGTTACTTTCTGCAGAAGCCAAAAGTATAATTGGTTTACTGGCTAATTTAAAAATATGAGCCCAATAAGAGATTCTGTCAATTAGATTTTTCATGTCTCCAGAAACATTATGTGAATAAACAGGACTGACTAGAAAAAGAAGATCTGCTTCTAGTAACTCCTTTTTTATTAAGTTAGTATCGTCATTCATTAAAGAATCAGAAGGACAAATTCCGTGATTGAAACAACTTTTACATCCCGTTGGAGGGAGCACATTATGTGTGAGAGGTGTAATAAGTGTTATATTAATTCGATGATCCAAACTCCTTTTTAGTTCAGTCAATAAGTTTTCTGTAATTGTAACAGTACGACTGTTGTTATTCCTTGAAGCAACGTAAGCTACTACTTTTTTCATAAAATCCCCTCATTTATAATTGCGATTTGTTTAAAAAGGATGAGTTTTAATAATCAGTTTTAGGAAGAGTATAGAATATCCAGATGAACAAACAAACGTTCGAACCGATAATTACAAATATATCAGTTATACTTAACGATAGATCAGCTATTTTTATAGGCAAGGTATATATGGGCAACACCATAATCCCCTCTTTTAATATAGAAGGCAAACCAGGAATATTTAAAATTGCTCCAATGATACTTGGTATGAGTACAATTGTAAAGAATGCAATTATAAGAAGATTCATAGGCTTTTTATAGAAAATAGAAATTAATAAAAATAAAAGGGTGTAAAAAATCCCAAATAAAAAATAATGAAATAATGTGTTGCAAACAATTTGTACATTGAATCCTTGATGGTTTAATACATCATTTATCCATAGCAAGGATATACAACCGATGCCAAATAGAATTGAGATAACTGTTATAATGATTAGCCTTGTATAAAGGAACAAATGTCTATTCTGTTTATTTGTAAAAATTAACTGTATAGTCCCATAGTATAAATCTATTGAAACAACTTTCACACAAAATATAGCTAATGCAAGAACAGCGATAGTTGAGTAGAGACCCGAAACATTATGTGCATGAAATGGACCATTTAAGGAATAAATGGAATAGACTATTCCACCTCCAAAAATAAATGATGCAATAATAGCTAGATAAAGGTATACAGTACTTATATTTCTAAATAATTCCAACCTAATATAGCTTGAAAAGTTCATTTTACTCAGCTCCTATATTCTTAAAGTAAAATTCTTCTAAAGTATCTTTTTTTACATCTATATCTTGAGGATAAATATTTTTTTTCCCTAACTTTTCTAATAATATTTTTAAATCTTTATCGGTAGTCAATGAAATTGTATTTGACGTCTTCTCTACTAATCCAAAATAGGATAAAATCTTTGTTGCCTCAATAATTATTTCTTGATTAAAAGTAAATTTAATAGTCTTTTCAGGAGTAATTGAGCTAGAATATTCATTTATAATCTGCCCTTTGTTAATTAGGTAAACCCGATCGCTAATATCCGCTACATCATCTAAAATATGACTAGATAAGAGAACCCCTATATTTTTTTTCTTTGTTACCCCTTTTATATATTTTAAGATACTTTTAATCCCATTAGGATCCATTCCATTAGTTGGTTCATCTAATATTAAATAATTTGGATTGTTTAACAATGCTAAAGCAATTCCCAGCCTTTGCTTCATCCCTAAAGAATAATCTTTTACTTTTTTAGATAAATAATTCTCCATTTGAAGGGAATGTATAATTTCTTCAATATTATTATCTTTATCACTATATAACTGACTAAAATATTTCAAATTATAGTAACCAGTTTTATTAGGAAAATATTTTGGTTTTTCAATTAAGCTACCTATTTGAGTATATTCTTCTTGAGAGAATTTGATTTCACCATTATACTGTACAATGAGTCCTGAGATAATTTTCATTAATGTAGTTTTTCCCGCCCCGTTAGGACCAACTAATCCAACTATTTCACCATTTTTAATATTCATGTTTATAGAGTCTAAGACTCTTTCTCTTTTATTAAAGTTTTTTGATAAATTAGTAATTTCAATGCTCAAAAGATATCTTCCCTTCATATAATAATTACTTAAATGTCTAAAGATAATATACATGGGATTTTATTATTCTTATATCTAAGTAAAGTATAAGCAATTCCAAATTTCCCAAGCATAAAGTTGTTAATAGGTAAAGAGTTTTTTATCCCAGATTGATATCCAAACTTAGTAAGATTATCTATATAACTAGAAAATGTAGCATCAATAAAATGGCTTAAATAGTCCCTAAAACGTTCGTTTAAGGAAC
>NZ_JBMOWC010000096.1:0-9890 GCF_049310765.1 Bacillus sp. PSXD-155
TTATCGAGCGTAATCGACAAAATTTTTCTATTTACGCATTAAAAATTTAATGTTTTAATGAACAACATAACTGGTATGACCAGACAGAAAGGAGAAGGTTACGCTAATAGGAATTATAGTGAAGTTGTAAGTAACATTATGTCGAAAGTAATTTTCTAAATAGTAAATTTATTTATAAGAGGTCAAGAATCAAATTTGTAATAAACGTGTTCTAAGTTTCTGCATAACAAAAGTGAAGTTATTCCGCAATAAAAGTATAAGCGATGTACAGTATAATTTCACCTTTTGTTGTCTAGTAAGGAGTTTGCTGACAAAACTGAGAGATATATTAGAAAATTGAAATTAAACAATGTTATGACAAGATTAACTGTAAGTATTGGTTTATTGATTCTCGTGGTTCTGTAAGTTAAACCGCAATTCTAGGAAAGAATTAATAATTTACTATTCATAGGGTGCTTGATTCAAATATAGTTAATAAATTTTTGTTATTTACATTTGAGAAAATAGAGTATCGAAATGAGAGATAAGTAAAATCCTTACATCCTATTAGAAGTAAAAAATAACGATATTACCCTATCTGAAAGATTTCTCCTTCCTAACCAGTTTACAAAGAGAAAGGTCGTACAAGTTATATGAATTAAGTTATAAAAACAATGGTAAAGGAGTGTACGGAATGAAAACTAAAATAATTACAGGATTATTAGTCACATCCATTGTAACTGGAGGAAATATTCCTATCAATACTCTCGCAACACCAATCGTTCAAGCAGAAACTCAACAGGAAGGAATGGATATTTCCTCTTCATTACGAAAATTAGGTGCGCAATCTAAATTAATCCAAACGTATATTGATCAATCTTTAATGAGCCCTAATGTACAGCTAGAGGAAGTCACAGCTTTAAATACAAATCAATTCCTAATCAAACAAGATATGAAGGAATGGTCATCGGAACTCTATCCACAGTTAATTCTATTAAATTCAAAAAGTAAAGGATTTGTAACAAAATTTAATAGCTATTACCCGACATTAAAATCGTTTGTAGACAATAAAGAAGACAGAGAAGGGTTTTCGGATAGACTTGAAGTACTGCAAGAAATGGCTATGACGAATCAAGAAAATACGCAACGGCAAATCAATGAATTAACAGATCTTAAATTACAGCTAGATAAAAAATTAAAAGATTTTGATACCAATGTGGCAACTGCTCAAGGCATACTAAGTACAGATGGAACAGGAAAAATAGACCAGTTAAAAAATGAAATATTAAATACCAAAAAAGCAATTCAAAATGATTTACAGCAAATTGCATTAATACCAGGGGCTTTAAATGAACAGGGATTTGCTATATTCAAAGAAGTTTATAGTCTTTCAAAAGAAATTATTGAACCAGCTGCTCAAGCAGGGGTGGCAGCGTATAACAAAGGAAAAGAAATTAACAACTCTATTCTAGAAGCAGAGAAAAAAGCAGTGCAAGAAGCAACAGAGCAAGGTAAAACTGCTCTAGAGATTGAATCAGCAAAAAAAGCAGCTCGTGAAGCAATTGAGAAAAGCAAACAAGGTGAAATAGCAGCCGCAGCCGCAGCAAAAACACAAGAGTATGACCTGATGAAGGTCATTGATACCGAAAAGATTAAGAAAACATTTGGCGTTTTTGCTGAAGTAAATAAATTAACAGCAGAGCAGCGAGCATATTTAGATGATTTAGAGAAACAAAATCAAAAAATATATGATTTAACAACGAAATTATCAATAGCTGATTTACAAAAATCAATGCTTCTTCTTACACAAAATGATTTGCATACGTTTGCAAATCAAGTAGATGTAGAACTTGATCTACTAAAGCGCTATAAAGAAGATTTAAATCTAATAAAAAATAGCATTACAAAATTATCTACTAATGTTGATGCAACTAACGAGCAGTCTCAAAAAGATACATTAAGACAATTAAAAAATGTAATAAGTTACCTTGAAGAGCAAGTATATAAATTTTGATATTACGTTTTTGGAAATCTATAAAGAGTATAAGCATTTAGCGAAAGAAGGAGAATAGTCATGAAGAAATTTCCATTCAAAGTACTAACTTTAGCTACATTAGCAACTGTTATAACTGCTACTACCGGTAACACTATTCATGCATTTGCACAAGAAACGATTGCTCAAGAACAAAAAGTAGGCAATTATGCATTAGGCCCCGAAGGACTGAAGAAAGCATTAGCTGAAACAGGGTCTCATATTCTAGTAATGGATTTATACGCAAAAACAATGATTAAGCAACCAAATGTAAATTTATCTAATATCGATTTAGGCTCAGAGGGGGGAGAGTTGCTCAAAAATATTCACCTTAATCAAGAGCTGTCACGAATCAATGCGAATTACTGGTTAGATACAGCGAAGCCACAGATTCAAAAAACTGCTCGTAATATTGTAAATTACGATGAACAATTTCAAAATTATTACGACACATTAGTAGAAACTGTACAAAAGAAAGATAAGGCAGGTCTAAAAGAGGGTATAAATGATTTAATTACTACAATCAATACAAATTCAAAAGAAGTTACAGATGTGATTAAGATGCTACAAGACTTCAAAGGAAAACTATATCAAAATTCTACAGATTTTAAAAATAATGTTGGTGGTCCAGATGGGAAAGGTGGATTAACTGCAATATTAGCAGGTCAACAGGCAACGATTCCACAACTTCAAGCTGAAATTGAGCAACTTCGTTCTACTCAGAAAAAACATTTTGATGATGTATTAGCATGGTCAATTGGTGGTGGATTGGGAGCAGCTATTTTAGTTATTGCAGCTATTGGAGGAGCGGTAGTTATTGTTGTAACTGGCGGTACAGCAACACCGGCTGTTGTTGGTGGACTCTCGGCTCTTGGTGCAGCTGGTATCGGTCTAGGAACTGCGGCTGGTGTCACAGCATCTAAGCATATGGACTCCTATAATGAAATTTCTAACAAAATCGGAGAATTAAGTATGAAAGCAGATCGTGCTAATCAAGCAGTTCTTTCGCTTACTAACGCGAAAGAAACATTGGCATATTTATATCAGACTGTAGATCAAGCGATATTGTCTCTAACAAATATTCAAAAGCAATGGAATACAATGGGCGCAAATTATACAGATTTACTGGATAATATCGATTCTATGCAAGACCACAAATTCTCTTTAATACCAGATGATTTAAAAGCCGCTAAAGAAAGTTGGAATGATATTCATAAAGATGCAGAATTCATTTCAAAAGATATTGCTTTTAAACAGGAGTAGAACTGAAATTTAAAACCTAAATTGGAGGAAAATGAAATGATAAATAAAATCCCTTATAAATTACTCGCTGTATCGACGCTATTAACTATTACAACTGCTAATGTAGTTTCACCAGTAACAACTTTTGCAAGTGAAATTGAACAAACGAACAATGGAGATACGGCTCTTTCTGCAAATGAAGCGAGAATGAAAGAGACTTTGCAAAAGGCTGGATTATTTGCAAAATCTATGAATGCCTATTCTTATATGTTAATTAAGAATCCTGATGTGAATTTTGAGGGAATTACCATTAATGGATATGTAGATTTACCTGGTAGAATCGTACAAGATCAAAAGAATGCAAGGGCACATGCTGTTACTTGGGATACGAAAGTAAAAAAACAGCTTTTAGATACATTGAATGGTATTGTTGAATACGATACAACATTTGACAATTATTATGAAACAATGGTAGAAGCGATTAATACAGGGGATGGAGAAACTTTAAAAGAAGGGATTACAGATTTGCGAGGTGAAATTCAACAAAATCAAAAGTATGCACAACAACTAATAGAAGAATTAACTAAATTAAGAGACTCTATTGGACATGATGTTAGAGCTTTTGGAAGTAATAAAGAGCTCTTGCAGTCAATTTTAAAAAATCAAGGTGCAGATGTTGATGCCGATCAAAAACGTCTAGAAGAAGTATTAGGATCAGTAAACTATTATAAACAATTAGAATCTGATGGGTTTAATGTAATGAAGGGTGCTATTTTGGGTCTACCAATAATTGGCGGTATTATAGTGGGAGTAGCAAGGGATAATTTAGGTAAGTTAGAGCCTTTATTAGCAGAATTACGTCAGACCGTGGATTATAAAGTAACCTTAAATCGTGTAGTTGGAGTTGCTTACAGTAATATTAATGAAATGCACAAGGCGCTTGATGATGCTATTAACGCTCTTACTTATATGTCCACGCAGTGGCATGATTTAGATTCTCAATATTCGGGCGTTCTAGGGCATATTGAGAATGCAGCTCAAAAAGCCGATCAAAATAAATTTAAATTCTTAAAACCTAATTTAAATGCAGCGAAAGACAGTTGGAAAACATTACGAACAGATGCTGTTACATTAAAAGAAGGAATAAAGGAATTAAAAGTGGAAACTGTTACTCCACAAAAATAGGGAAATATTAATTCTGCGTAAAGTGAACTAAAACATAGAAAGTCTATGATTACACTGTTAAACAGAAAAGTAATAATTAATAAATCCTTATATAACAGAAAGGCGGAGTCTCATTAAAGACTTCGCCTTTCAATTATATATAAGTATGATTCGAATAAAAAATAACCTTGTAGTTTAATTGCTTTTTTAAAATTTGCAACAGAATCGGTTAATTTGAAGCAGATTATATACATTTTCTTTAATACTTAATGATTTGAAGGTTGCTAAAGAAAGTTCAAACGATACTGATAAAAGATGTAGAACTCATTTTGAAAGACATCGCTTTTTAATAAGATTAGAACTTGAAACCATACCTTATATAGGAGGAATACGAAATGATGAAAAAAATCCCTAATAAACTACTCGCTGTATCAGCGTTTTTAACTATAACAACTACTTATGCAGTCATACCACTAGAAACTTTTGCGATTGAAATTGAACAAACGAACAATGAAAATATATCTCTTTCAGCAAATGAAGAACAGATGAAAAAAGCTTTGCAAGATGCTGGTTTATTTGCAAAAGCTATGAATGAATATTCTTATTTGCTAATTAATAATCCAGATGTGAGTTTTGAAGGAATAACTATTAATGGAAATGCAGATTTACCTAGTAAAATTGTTCAAGATCAAAAGAATGCAAGAGCACATGCTGTTACATGGAATACACAAGTAAAAAAACAGCTTTTAGATACATTGACAGGCATTATAGAATACGATACAAAATTTGAAAATTATTATGAAACATTAGTAGAGGCGATCAATACTGGAAATGGAGATACTTTAAAAAAAGGGATTACAGATTTACAGGGAGGAATTCAACAAAATCAAAAGTCTGCAAAAGCATTAATAGAAGAATTAATTCAATTAAAAAATGCTATTGGAGAAGATGTTAGAACATTTGGAAGTCATAAAGAGACATTGCAATCGATTTTAAAAAACCAAGGTGCTGATGTGGAGGCTGACCAAAAGCGTCTAGAGGACCTTTTAGGACAAGTAAAATATCAGAAAGACATAGAATCTAAGGGATTAGACATGGTAAAAATCCCCTTTATTCCAACCTTGATTGCTGGCGGCATCATGATAGGTGATGCAAGAGGTAAGTTAGGTTGGCTAGAACCTGAATTAGCAAAATTGCGTCAGACTGTAGATTATAAAATAACATTGAATCGTGTAGTTGGAGTTGCATTTCATAATATTAGTGATATGCATAGTATGCTTGATAGTGCTATCACTGCTCTTACTTATATGTCTACGCAATGGGAGGATTTAGATTCTCAATATTCGGGTGTACTGGGACATATTGATAAAGCTGATCAAAAAGCTGATCAAAATAAATATAAATTCTTAACCCCCAGCTTGAATGCAGCGAAAAACAGTTGGAAAACATTAAAAACAGATGTTGTCACTTTGCAAGAAGGGATAAAAATTGCAGAGAAAAAAGAACAGGATTTTTTGAATCAGCTTCGTCCATCAAACGTTTTCTACTTTTATAAAAAAATTCATAACGCATACACTTTTGAAATAAAGACTGGAACAAATGCGCCAAATGCGTCTTATAAAGTTATGAATTTAACTAAAAACACTGTTCATAATATGTGGAGTGGAGGGGCTAATACTAACATGTGGGCTGATTGGCTTTCATTCAATCCAAATGATGAATTTGCGGTAGTAGCAGTAGTGGATGGTAAAGAATATGTTGTGTATAAAGACAAAGTACAAAATATAATGAACTGAATCTGAAAGTAACGAAGTAATTGGAGCTGGAGAATAAACTAGACACCAAGTTAATTGAAAAATCTCCTTATATCCTAGAATATTTTGCTCAAGAAAAAGAATTTGTTCAGCGAAAAAGTAAATATTGAACCAAGGAGTTAGTTGTATTATGTGTATGGTTTTACCGAAAGGTTTCAAGTACATTACTCATACAATTATGTAGTTATCCTGAAGCATCTACAGGTGTTCTTATCGACCTTGAAGAACTACTTAGCTTCCTAAGTGGAGTGACTTTATGCAAAATTAAGTGAACGTTTTTGTACATAGATTAGTTGACATTTATATAGATTTTTTTCATTTTCAAAGATAGTTTTGTTTTTTATGTTATTTTTCAAAAATTACTGTTGAAGTTTCTATATTCATGACTCAGCATATAATCATTGTTTGATGAAATGACATACCACGTCCCTTAAAGTTTCATACGTATTACGATAACTTAAAGAAAAAAGATAATAGTAGTCAACGGTTACTATTATCTTTTTTGAACTATTTTTCATTAAAATATCTCATCTGCTGTGCTCCTTATTTACTTTTCCAGATTTTATCCTAGTTTAAAATTTATGCATTTGAACTGTTTATACAATTTGTAGGATTTTTAGCTTTTTTGTCGAATACACTTAATGCAAGGAGGGACATTACATGATTATTAAAGATTATTTCATCAACCTTTCTATTTTTTCTTTATTAGTTAGCGCAGCAATATTTATTCAAGTGTTTACAATTAATTCTAGTCGATATTTCGAAAAGCTCTATGGAGGGATTATTGCAGTTACGTTAATGTTCTTTTCTTTTCCATACATGGGATTTTCCTACGATCTTCGAGTTGTTCCTCTTATTCTATCTTTTATTTACTTTGGTCGTATTGCTGGTTGGATTACGTTAATTAGCATAATTGTAATGCGCATCTTTTACACTGGAGGGTATTGGGAACCTCCTGTGATTGCTTATTTAGGTATGGGGATTCTATTTTCTACTTTTAAAACTTATTTTAAAAAACTACATCCTTTTAAAAGTGCATCGTTATATTTTTCTGTTTTTATTGGAATAAAGTGGTTAGTTGGCGTATTATTTAATACTACATTACTTTACACAGGAGGCCTATTATATATAGCGTTAGGACTTTTAATTGGGCTATTTCTTATGGAAGCCTACCAGAGATTGTATTATTTAACACAGGACTTATCTAAAATGAATCGAGAATTAAAAAAATCGAAGCAAGAACTTGCAGATACCGTGCATGAGCTTCAAGGAGGAATTTTTAAATTTAAAAAAGTGGATAAGCACTTTATACACACTTTATGTGATGGACAGTTTTATTATCAAAACGGATTTTATTCTGAACAGGTGGTAGGAAAAAGCTTACGTACTATTGATGCTTCTATTGTTCCTCCACATTTAGTTCCACAATTGATGAAGTACTATCTTCAGGCATGGGAAGGAAAAGAAATTATATTTGAATTACCTTGGCCAAATGATAAAACTATTATTCTTATTGCGCTTAGGCCGATTAAACGAAATGGACAAGTTATTGAAGTTGTTGGTTCAACAGTTGATATAACCGAAAGGAAAAAGGTAGAATCAGAATTAAGCGCTACCAAAGAATTATTGGAATCATTTATAAAGCACAATCTAGATGCTATTACCATTTCTGATCGAGAAGGGCATATTTTACAAGCCAATAAAGCTTATGAAAAGATATTTGGGTGGTCATCACAAGAAATCATAGGTAAGAGATTACCTTGTGTACCAGATTTTTTAATGGAAGAATCGCTCGGAAATATTCAGAAAATTCTAACGGGAGAATCTGTGGTTACTAGATTAGAAACTGTTAGACAAAGGAGCGATGGGAGTCTTCTTGATGTTAGTCTGACAGTTTCTCCTATACTAGATGTAAGAGGAAATGTGATAGCTTTATCAGCAATATGTAGAGACATCTCTGAAAGAAAACAAGCAGAAAGAGAACGACATCGATTACACCGGCAATTAAGAGATAGTGAAATGAAGTACCGTGCACTAATCGAACAAGCAACTGATGCGGTATATGTAGTAGAGTTGAATGAAGAGAATGCTCCAAGTCGATTTATTGAGGTAAACCCTGTTGGGTGTAGAAGGTTTGGATATAGTAGAGAAGAGTTGCTCTCATTATCATTTTCAAATATAGTACCACAAGATTCTCAAATGATCGTAAGGTTATTAGAAAAAATTAAAAAGGGACAAACTTCCTTCACTTTGCAAGATGAATATGTTTTTCCAACAGGAAAAGTAATAACAACTGAGTTTAGTGTTCGTGTTTTTAACTTAAATGGTAAAAAAGTTTTCCTAAGTATTTCTCGTGATATCACTGAACGGCTAAAAACAGAAGAATTATTACGAAAATCTGAAAAACTTGCTGTTGTAGGACAATTAGCGACTGTAATGGCTCATGAGATTAATAATCCATTAACTGCAATGAAAGGGTTCATGCAATTACTAAAATCAACGGAAAGTGAGAATAATCAGGGTTATATTAATATAGTATCATCAGAGATTGAGCGTATAGAGAGCATTACAACTGAATTTATGGCGGTAGCCAAACCACAGGTAGTAAAAATGCAACCTAATGACATTAGTGTGCTAATGGATCAAGTTTTAATGCTACTACAACCTCAAGCAATGATGAATAATATAAAATTTAGAATCGATCTTAACCCTGGTATTCCATTGATTTCATGTGAAGGAAATCAATTAAAACAAGTATTTGTTAATATATTAAAAAATGCAATTGAATCTATGCCGATGGGAGGGGAAATTCTGATTCAATTAAATATACTTGATAATAATCAAGTAAGCATTCGTTTTATCGATCAAGGGTGTGGGATTCCAAAAGAACGTATACCATACCTCGGAGAACCTTTTTATAGTATTAAAGAAGAGGGGATTGGCTTAGGGTTAATGATCTGTTATAAAATCATTGAAACACATCAGGGAAAGATATTTATTGAGAGTGAAATGAATAAGGGGACTATAGTTGAAGTCACTCTCCCTATTTATACACTTCAAAATTAATATATTCTTTTACTGAAATTTTTTAAGAAACCATACAAAATGTAATGCTATTAAACAAAAACTGAATAGAACTTTCTATCGTTGTTGTTTACAAGAGGAAATGACAAACGCAATAAGACATGGGAAAGCGAGAAACGATACAAGTCTTGTTACAATATCATACAAATCATGTAATACTTCCAAAACAAGATTGTCTGTATATGTCGAAGAGTTATATCCCCGATACACTTAATCAATTAACTATAGAAATTGGTGGAATGAAACGAAAATGTAAGTATCATAGGAACCTATGGTTAAATCAAAAAATCTCTACTACGGCTCTTACTCAACTGTGTATTCAGTTTAGAAATCATAACAGGGATTTTATTAAGCATGGAGGGAATTAATCGACACTTTAACTTAGCTTCTGCAGCTGTCTACTGTTCAAAAAATAATTTCTGTATGTTATACCAAAAATAAAGAATGTACTTTTAGAATTTATAAAAAATATAATTAGGATTAAATTAAAACCTTCCAAAAAGCATGTTATAAAAACATCCTTTCTTTAGAACCAAAAGAAAGGATGTTTTTAATATCGTAACTATGTTTGAAAA
>NZ_JBMOWC010000097.1:0-9164 GCF_049310765.1 Bacillus sp. PSXD-155
GAAAATGCGGATTTACAACGATAAGGAAATTCCAAATTAAAAAGCCCAACTTCTCTACAAATCAAAATAGAGAAATTGAGCTTTTCAGTTACTTCATTTATTTATTGAATTCATTAACTGGAAGAAGTATTCAGGTTTATGAGTCTTATTTAGGTTATACCATGAATGTAATGCATCTGGTGTAAATACATCTATTTTTTTCAGTATCTCCATTGCAAATTCCAGAGGAGCTATTCCTGATGCAGTAACTAAATTCGCATCAGATACCACAGATCCCAGCTCATAAAACTTTTCTCCTTTATAGTTAGGACATACCATTTTAGTATATTCTAAGTTATTACTTGTATGCTTTCTAGTATCCAAGTATCCCATATTCGCGAGGGCATCAGTTGCACCACAAATTGCAGCAACAATAGTGCCAAGCTTTAAAGCTTGGCCAATTCTTTCCAAGATAGGTTGATGCATTTCTTCACTCCAAGTAGTCCCTCCTGGTAAAATTAAAAGATCTTTACTCTCAAGAGTACATTCATCAAGGGAAATATCTGGTTTTATGCTCAGTCCTCCCATAGTAGTAATCATTTCTTTATTAGCTCCTACTGTAATTACTTTTAAAGGTGCTAAATCTTTTTTGAAATATCTTCCTGAGTTTAGTTCAGCAATTAAATATCCATATTCCCAGTCCGACATTGTATTAAATACATATAGAAAAGCTTTTTTTGTTTGCATCCAATAACACTCCAATCACAATTGATATAGCTATTATAATATAACTTCCCTGACAGTTAACGTCAGGGAAGTTATCATACTTGATGAAATTTTATTAATTCCGACAGAACTTCAACAAGTCTTTTCTTAAGGCTTATTGGCTCAATAACTTTAATAGATTTATTGTACGGTAAAAGTAAATAAGGTACATATGTATGTATTATATCTTTTTCAAGAAGAAAAACTGCTTGATTTGAAGTCCGCTCTTGTAAATAATGTCCTAAAAACCAATGTTGGCAAATATCAGCCAATACACTTTTATCCCCATTAATAACCAAAGAAATAATCCCTTCTTTATCTTCTATAGTTGGAAGAAGATTTTTTATAAAAAAGTCACGTGCTGAAAAATTTTCTGGCCGTTTAAACTTATTTTCGGTTAGCATTAGACTTTCAATTCGATCTACTCTAAAACTACGGATATCATTCCTAAGATGACAAAATCCAATCACATACCACTTATTATTCCAATAGATAATTCTGTACGGATCGACCAATCTATAATTTAATTGCTTTTCGCCACTTTTATGGTAAAGAATTTTTACTGAGTACCCGTCAACTACGGCCTGCTCCAACTCATTCAAAAAAGGTTCCATAGAGAGTGAACTTAATCGGCTTATTACTTCAAGACTAGTTAAATGTTGGTTTATCTTTGTTTCCTGCTCTTGATTTGAGTATTTACTTAGTTTTGAAATGGCCCGATTTAGTGCTTCACCTCCATAATATCCGGCTTCTTCTGCAAAAACAGCAGCGTGAAATAGTGAAGTTTGCTCCTCAAAATCAAAAAAAAGAGGAGCCTCAATAAAATTTTTCAATAAAGTGTATCCACCGTTATGTCCTGGTTCTGAAATTATAGGTACGCCACTTGTTGAAAGTGTATCAATATAACGATACACAGTCCTTATATTCATCTCTAACTTTTCTGAAATTTGTTTTGCAGTAATTTTTTCACCTGAACGAAGCATCCATAGAATTGCTAACATATTGTCAATTTTAGGCATATAATTCCACCTCTATATGAAACTTACTTTCTATTATATATTTCTGATTCTGGTTATAACTCATCAACTGTTCCTTTCCGATAGCTTTCTATATAATGAGGCCCTAGACACATTTGTAATTTCACAAATTTGATTTACAGTCATATCTCCCTCTTTATAAAGCTTTACTGCATAATTCATTCCTGCATGATTTTTATGGTACTTCTTTAACCGACCTTTAAACTTTCCTTCTTTCTTAGCCAATTCAATCCCTTCACGTTGCCGCATACGGATAAGATCACGTTCTAATTGGTTTACACCCGCCATAACCGTAATTAAGAATTGGCTGTAGGGATTATCTTCTGATAAATCTAGCCATGTATCTTTTAAGGATTTTAAATTTGCTTTTTTACTCCGTATGTTATCGATTAATTCAAATAAATCTTGTGTACTACGAGTAATCCGAGTTAAATCCGTAACATAAATGATGTCACCTTCTTGTATATCCTCTAACATTTTTTGAAGTTGCTTACGATCTTTTGTTGCTCCGGAAACTTTTTCTTCAAAAATAATATCCATTCCGATTTCGTTCAGTTGCTGAAATTGCCTTGAAGGATTCTGGCTAGTTGAACTGACACGTATATAACCGATTTTTCGCAAAATATCACCTCATTTTTGAGACAAGTCTTATGAGACGCTCTTAACTATGATTTTATCAGTCTCCTACACTTGTATCAATAGAGTACACTCTATTGATATATAATTGAACTAATTAACTGAATAATTACAGAAATGAGATGATACTGTATGAAGATGGCGAGAGGTAGAGAATTGCTTACACCGGAACAGCGACAAGCCTTTATGCAAATTTCTGAAGATGAGTGGGTGCTAGGAACCTACTACACTTTTTCCAAACGAGATTTAGAAATTATAAATAAGCGAAGGAGAGAAGAAAACCGTTTAGGGTTCGCCGTTCAATTAGCCATTCTTCGGTATCCCGGTTGGCCATACACTCATATCAAAAGCATCCCAGATTCAGTCATACATTATATATCGAAACAAATCGGTTCTACTCCATCTTCGCTTAGTCTTTATCCTCAAAGAGAAAATACACTTTGGGATCATTTGAAAGAAATTCGAAATGAATACGACTTAGTAACTTTTACTCTAAAAGAATATCGAATGACATTTAAGCACCTTTATCAATTAGCTTTGGAAAATGGTGATGCCATTCATCTACTACATGAATGCATAGATTTTCTAAGAAAAAACAAAATCATACTGCCTGCTATCACTACACTTGAAAGAATGGTATGGGAGGCAAGAGAAATGGCTGAAAAGAAGCTATTTAATATGGTTAGTCAATCTCTGTCAAATACGCAAAAAGAAAAGCTTGAAGAGATCATTACTTCGCAGCATCCATCCGAATCCAATAAAACTATATTGGGGTGGTTAAAGGAACCACCGGGTCATCCTTCACCCGAAACATTTCTAAAATTAATAGAACGACTTGAATATATACGGGGAATGGAATTAGAAACGGTACAAATTAATCATTTGCATCGCAATCGCTTGTTACAGCTATCTCGCTTAGGTTCAAGATATGAGCCTTATGCATTCCGTGACTTTCAAGAAAATAAACGTTATTCGATATTAACCGTCTATTTATTACATCTTATTCAGGAGTTAACTGATAAAGCTTTTGAAATTCATGATAGACAAATACTCAGTCTGTTATCAAAAGGCCGCAAGGCTCAAGAGGAGATTCAGAAACAAAACGGTAAAAAGCTAAATGAGAAAGTTATACACTTTACGAACATCGGACAAGCTTTAATCAAAGCAAAGGAGGAAAAATTAGACGCTTTTGAGGTTTTAGAATCCGTTATTGAATGGAATTCTTTCGTCTCTTCGGTGGTAGAAGCTCAGGAGCTTGCACGTCCCGCCGACTATGATTATTTGGACTTACTACAAAAACGATTTTATACACTTCGAAAATATACGCCAACGCTCTTAAGGGTATTGGAATTTGATTCTACAAAGGCAAATGAACCACTTTTACAAGCTGTGGAGATTATCCGAAGAATGAATGAATCTGGGAAGCGAAAAGTGCCTGATGAATCACCTGTGGACTTTATCTCGAAGCGTTGGAAAAAACACTTATATGGGGATGACGGTACAATTAATCGTCATTATTATGAAATGGCTGTTTTAACAGAACTAAGGGAACATGTTCGTGCTGGTGATGTATCCATTGTGGGCAGTAGACAATATAGAGATTTTGAGGAATATTTATTTTCGGAAGATACATGGAATCAAACGAAAGAGAATACGAGGTTATCAGTTAGTTTATCATCCGAAGACTATTTGACAGAGAGAACCAGTAGCCTTAACGAAAGATTAAAGTGGTTGTCTGCCAATTTCAATAAATTAGATGGGGTTTCTCTTGAAAAAGGAAAACTGTCAATTTCACGCTTAGAAAAGGATACTCCAGAAGAAGCAAAGAAATTTAGTGCAAGTCTTTATCAAATGTTACCAAGAATAAAATTAACCGATTTACTTATGGATGTTGCATATATAACAAGATTTCATGAGCAATTCACTCATGCTTCCAATAATCGAAAACCAGATAAAGAAGAAACGATCATTATCATGGCTGCCCTTTTAGGAATGGGAATGAATATTGGGTTGAGTAAGATGGCTGATGCCACACCAGGACTTACATATAAGCAACTAGCCAATGTATCCCAATGGCGCATGTATGAAGATGCAATGAATAAAGCCCAAGCCGTATTAGTAAATTTTCATCACAAATTACAATTGTCTTCCTATTGGGGAGACGGTACAACTTCTTCGTCAGACGGAATGAGAATGCAGCTAGGTGTTTCATCACTTCATGCAGATGCAAACCCACATTACGGAACTGGAAAAGGAGCCACCATCTATAGATTTACAAGTGATCAATTCTCTTCTTACTACACAAAGATTATTCATACTAATTCAAGGGATGCAATTCATGTTTTGGATGGTTTATTACACCATGAGACGGATCTAAACATCGAGGAACATTATACAGACACAGCTGGTTACACAGACCAAATTTTCGGATTAACCCATTTATTAGGATTTAAATTTGCTCCAAGGATAAGGGATCTATCGGACTCAAAATTATTTACAATAGATAGAGCAAGTGAGTATCCAAAACTAGAAGCTATTTTACGTGGACAAATAAATACAAAGGTCATTGAAGAAAATTATGAGGATGTTTTGCGATTAGCCCATTCAATTAGAGAAGGAACAGTCTCAGCATCCCTTATTATGGGGAAATTAGGTTCTTATTCAAGACAAAACAGCTTAGCTACAGCCTTACGTGAAATGGGGCGAATAGAAAAAACGATCTTTATTCTTAATTACATTTCGGATGAATCTCTAAGAAGAAAAATACAAAGAGGATTGAATAAAGGAGAAGCTATGAATGGACTGGCAAGAGCTATTTTTTTTGGAAAACAAGGAGAACTTAGGGAACGAACCATACAGCATCAATTACAAAGAGCCAGTGCTTTAAACATAATTATCAATGCCATCAGTATTTGGAATACCTTACATCTAACAAAAGCAGTTGAATATCAAAAACGGTCAGATAGTTTTAATGAAGAATTATTGCACCATATGTCACCTCTAGGTTGGGAACATATTAATTTACTTGGAGAATACCATTTTAATTCAGAAAAAATGATCTCGTTAGATTCTTTAAGACCATTGAAACTTTCTTAACGTTGTTAAAAATGGGGGAATCGGCTTGAAAATGGGCTTAGCGTTGTAAATCCGCATTTCCCTGACGGTACCCCATGTTTGGCTGTTTGCGTTGGTCCTAAATTACATCCATATCCGAATGTAGTAACAATATAACGTTCCGTAGGATTTTCTAATTTAGGATCAGATCCGGATAAAGGACCAAAATGTCTTGTCCAATGAGTCCAATGTTCTACATTACAAAGTATATCTAATACGGTTCGCTCTGGTAAACGTTGTATAATTTCTTTTTCTAATAATTTACTACTTGTAGATACATTTCTTCGTGCTAATCGTTTTAAAATAGGTTCGCCATCTTCTGTTATAATCACTTGTCCGTTATTTGGATAATTTAAATCTACCGTATTGGCAACAGAAGTTAATTTGTGTTTTAGTTGTTTAACAAAATTAGTAGGAGATGAAGGGAAATTAAGTTCTTCGCAATACTCCTTAACTATCGGTTCGCATTCTTCCCAAGGTAATAACTGTTTCCTATAATCAGCGTATTTTTCAGAACCTTGTACACTTACGTCACCTGTCTTTAATTCGGAAGCCAAATAGGAAAATATACAAAGTTCCAGACGTTTACGATACAATAAATTAGAGTCTTTTCCAACTCGAAGAGTTTGTCTCCATTGCTCGTTTGCGAATGATAAATCAAGATTAGTAGGAAGCTGTTCTACTCTCCGATTTTCATTTAGCAACAAAAATTGTAAAGCTTTTATAAGAGAATCATCCTGAGTCGTTGAATCCAATTCTAATAATGAAATCAATCGAAATAGAGTCTTTCTGTGACTGTTATAGAACTTTTCTAATAAAGGAAGATAATTATTCCTGTTATACGCCGAAATGGCTAAGCAATCTTGTTGCAAAGAATCGATACCGCCTTTTTCTTCAAATAACTCCGTTATTTTACTTCCTATCATGTTCGTATCATCATGCGTATGAGTTGTATGTAAAACTTCACTCAATATAGAAATAAGGTTTTCACTTATAGAACGTTGCTGTTCTCGTAAAAGAGCTAATTCTTCTTTTCCTCTTTTATGTATCCTAGCAATCCTTTTTAAAAACATATCTATTAAATTATCTCTTGTTACAATTTGTGAACGATAAATAACAGACAATAACAACATATACCTTTTAGCCATATGAAAGTCTTTTATTTCCGATGCATCTAAAGCTAGTGCTTCTGATGCAAAGTGTTTAATTTTAGAATTTGGAATCTCTTTTAATAGTTCCTCGATGTTCGACATAAATGATGTAATAAAATCTAATTTATTTTGTAGCTCTTTCATATGAGAAATTGAGGGGCTTTTAGGAAGTTCTTTAAAATAATTAAAACCAGAATGCTTGGTTTCTTGCGAAGTATAAAGTAATTCTTCAAGTTTATGTTTTTCTTGTTTTGACAACCGAGTCATAACTGTGTGACACAATTGGTTGTTAACCAGTGTTCGTACACGACGAGAAAGTCTATCTAAAGTACTGAATGCTGGCAATTCATAGCGTTCTTTAATTAATTCTTCAATTGCAACATTAATTAAATCCGGAGGATGATCCATCACATGAGAAGCATGATAGATAGCCTTTGTAGCTACATGCAAAGCATCTTTTCCAAATGCATATACCTGTAAATATTGACGAATTTCTTTTTGATGTCGATACATCACTTTTGGATTGAATTTAAGTTCTATTTCATCAGATATATTAAGACATGATCGAATATGTTGAAGCACCATCGGTGGAATATCCTTAGGACGTGGAAAGTAGCCTAATCGTTGAAAAGACTTTAACATGACTAAACAAATAAAAACTGAACTCTCTCCACGTGCTACACGATGTGCAAATATATTTTCTTCATGTGTAATCGTATAAATTGCTGCAAGTTCTTTCTTAGTTAAGTTTTGTTTAAACCTGGGATATGCTGTACGTTCAACTGAAGTCAATCTCATTCCTCCTAGTTAGAATTACACCAAAGGTGGTTGCGGACTCTTTCATCTTACGATAAAGAGTCCGGCTTTGTCTATTATGGGTAGACCCTAATCATCCATCGGTCGGTTATTGAAAACACTCGCTTTCGATTGTATGATTAGGGTGTATGATAATAGGTTAGAAAATGAGGTGGATTTTTAAAAATGAAAATTGCTTATGCTAGAGTTTCAACTTTAGATCAAAATTTAAATAGACAAATACAAACATTAAAAGAATTTGGAGCGAAAAAAATATTTACGGAACAAAAATCTGGTGCATCTGTTCATAATAGAGAGGCATTTCAAGAGGCGCTACAATTTGTTCGAAGTGGAGATACATTTATGGTAGAAGCTATCGACAGACTCGGACGTAATTATGATGAAATTATTGAGACTGTTAATTATCTAAAGAGAAAGGAAGTAAAGTTAATTATTACTAGCCTACCTATTATGGCAGAAGCAATTGGAAATTCTTTGTTAGATAAATTCATCAAGGATTTAATTATTCAAATCTTGGCTATGATTGCGGAACAGGAACGAACAGAAACGAAAAGGAGACAGGCACAAGGAATTTCGATAGCCAAACAGAAAGGTGTCTATAAAGGAAGACCTACTATCTATTCTCCAACAGCAAAGGACCCTCAAAAAAGATTAGTATACAATCGAGTAGTTGAAATGTTAAATGATGGCGAAGCCATTTCTCATATTGCAAAAGAAAACGGTATAACTAGGCAAACTGTATATAGAATAAAGAACGCCATATCTAATTCAGACAGTTATATGGAGGTATAAATGAAAAGTTCGGATTCTCAATTAAAAAGCCGCGGGAAAATTACACTTGAAGATTTACAACATTATAATACTCACTCAAATCTTGAATTATTAGAAATGATTAAATCAAAAGAAGCATATAAAAGAACTATCGCTATAAAATTACTATCAGAGAAAAAGGATTTAAATGATAATTTGATTCGTTTGTTTCTTCAAACTCTTACACAAGAAAACAAACTTTATACAAAAATTGAATTATGTGACGCACTTTCAAAAGGTAATGTTCAGTCTGCTAAGATGATGGTCGAATATTTAGGGCAGATAGGCAATAATCAACATAAAGTATTACCTACTAATGGTTTCAATAAGAAAAGTTATCCTTTGCCGAGGGATATTATCGCTAGAACTCTAGCTCATATGAAAAAAGAGATTCTACCAATTTTATTGGATGTACTAAAAACAGATAATATTCTTGCAATTAGAGAAGTCATTGATGCAATAGGCTTTATGTGTTTTTACCAAAAACTACATTCAAACCATCAAATTATCGATGCACTTTTACTATGTTTAAAGGCCAATTTCAAAGATGATATTACTCGATGGAAATTGGTTAGAGCTTTTGAAAGTTTTAACGATATCAATGTTATTCACACTCTTTTGGACATCGAAAAAAATGATGATCAGCCGATTATAAGAAATGAAGCCAAAAGGTCCCTGAGAATAATAAATAGCCGAACTGGCAATTAAAAAATGACTTATCTATTGATAAGTCATTTTTATATCTCAATTATCAACAATATAATTTAACAAAGCCAAAAAAGAAAAAATCCGATTCCAAAACTAATTGGGAATAAAAGTAAGTCTATGACCTATTTTTACACGTATCTCGGCTGTA
>NZ_JBMOWC010000098.1:0-9123 GCF_049310765.1 Bacillus sp. PSXD-155
AGAGAGATAATATATAGTGAATTTTATTGTAAATTAAGACTAAATATATAAAGGGTATTATGAAACAATACATTTTTGTTAATCAGTTAGGTAATAGCTATGAAAATAAGGTCAAACATATTGGTGTAAAAGAATGAATTGATTTAGAAAGCCCTTTAATTTTTTAGGTGCGAATGTATAGCAATCATGAAATTCTTAGTACATTCGCACCTAGAATTCTTAAACTTTATGAGGTGAATTTATAATTTTTATACAAATTACTTTATTTAATAAAAATATTTGTATACTTTTGAATAGAATTAAAGTATTTGTGATTGATTTTGAACACAAATCGGTGTCGCACCTCATATAGGTGCATGGATTGAAATTGGACAGCAAATGGCGCTTTAAAGGCGATGAAAGGTCGCACCTCAAATAGGTACGTGGATTAAAATTTGCAAATATCGGTAATGTGATTACGCCTGTATTGTCGCATCTCTTGTGGGTGCGTGGATTAAAACTGGTAAGACCCTTGATAGCAATTTATTATGAGTTTACGCATTACCCAAAATTCAACTCTCACTTACCTTTGGACTTTCGTCCTACACAAGCTTGAGGAATAAGAATTCTTTTGGCTAATGCGTTAATTTTAATTAATACTTATTGAAACCTATAATGTTATTATGTAATATGAAGGTATATTATTAGTTTATTTGATTCCGTTTATTCCTACACCTTTTTTATGTTGTGGTTGAGTTGTAGAAGCAAGTTTCGTCTTGTTTCAATTGTGAAAGGGCTTCTTTGAGCCGATTAGTGTATATAGCTTATTTTGCTATGCACATTTTCAATCGACTTGAAGAAGTTCTTTTTGTGTTGTTTTCAAGTTTGCAGGCGGGGTTATGAATCATAAAAAGTTACAAAATAGAGGAGATAGTAAAATGAAAAAGACTGTAGACATTTACGATTAGTACCAACAGCAGAGGAACATAAAACAAGAATGGAAAAAAAGTCAGAAGTCATATGCTGCACCAGCCATGTCATCCGAATCCAGAGCAAGAGTAAATCAAATGAGAGGGTGTTTTGAAGCAGAAATTATATTACCAGACGGTAAATTTCAATATTTCAAGCCACATGCTCTTAATGTAAAAGAAGCCATTCAGGAAATTGTGTTATATATTGAAGGGATTCAGGAAACAAACGAAGGCTATGTTATCTTATGGCGCTTTGTCGGGCAACAAAGTTTTTATTATGGCAAAAATATTGTAGCTGAACCGAAGTTTCGTACATTTCTACGTAAGGTGAAAGATTATGAAGAGGTGGTTTATGAAACTGAAAAATAAGGAAGAAAGAGGGATAGATATGAAAAAAGATAATATTTGGGTAGTGTCAGATGATTCAAAAGAGCAGGAAATAAAAGAGCAATCCCAAGAGCTGGATGATATATTCGTTGGTTTGGATAAGCTATCGGAGATTACAGATGATGAACTACCATTTTAATTATATTGAGGTAGTGTATAGAGGGTAAAAGGAAGAACTAAGTGATGTATATACTTGGATCTTCCTTTTTTATTGTAAAAAAGAACTTGGAGGGGAATATTATGTTTACAAAAATTTTTATTGGTCTATTTTGTTATGTGTTTTTGGTAGTTCGTAATTCAAAGAAAAAATTTCTAATAGAAGAAGCCAAGAAAAAAGAAAGAGAAAATAAAACAGTGGAACGCCCTGTTTATTGGTGCCCAAGAGAAAATAGACCTATCGGAAGGGAACAAGAGCGTGTTACTGTTCCAACAAAAGAAATCACCTTAGAAAAAGATGTAGCAAGTATATATGATTTAGTTGCTACATCTGTTCATAATAATTTGGGTGAGGAAGAGAGTAACAGGCTAAAACATGAGGATATAGAAGAAGTGGAGTATGCTGAAGCTTTTCATCATACTCCTACTCCTGAAGTTGTTTATGATATTCCTTTTCCAAGTGATGAGGATATACCAGAAGAATTATTAGAATATGAGGAAATGTATTCACAACAAGAATATGTTTCAATTCCATCCGAAACAGAACATATTTTTCCTGTTCAACAAGGAGTAGCTGATGTTCAAGATATGGATTTTGTGAAGTGGACTGCAAAAGTGATAGGAAGAGAACAAGGACTAACACGTGTCATGAATGTGATAGATAACAAGCGTTATTGGATTCATACAGAGGGAGAGATATTACCAAAAAATCAATTACTGTATATGGAATTAAAGGTCGATTCACCTTGTTCTTATACACTAGTTGAATGGAGTAATAGACAACTAGGGAATATTTGAACTACTCACCACTTAACGTCCTAACGGACTGTTTGAAGTGGGAGATTCCTGGGAACACCGATGTATCCACCGGTTATCTTAGCAGGCTCTACCCGTAGTCCCTACGGTGAGAACTGAAATGTCTTGGACGTTAACTCACCACACTACCTACTTTAGCTTGGTTTTCGCAATTTTGAGAAGCGTGGGGCGATAGAACGTTGAAGATTTTACGGTTGCAACGTTTTTCTGCAACCAACCTCATATCTTCAGTTTTCGAAGAGCAATCTGTACAAGTAAATGATAGCAAATATGTTGGCTTATGCCAACCGACAGAAGACTCCCACCTAAAATTGGTGTTTCACACCTTCACATTTTTGAGGAAGGAGTCTTCTGTCGGAAAACGATAAATCTATTTTCTAGTTGTATTTTCTTAGTTAAATAGCATGAAATACAGCATTTTTCCACTCATTTGTGCAAGAATAAAACATTTTTTTATTTTTGTACAAATGAGTGGGACAGAATGATTCACCATATAAGGATATTCGACTATAATGAGACATTGTACGTCATTGTAATATTGAAATGTTTTGAGATTCAAGTGATTAACAGTCTTAAAACAGGAGAATTGAGAACTCTTCGTAATATTACAATGCTTAAAATAGATTAAATCTAAACATGAGGATTATATGAAGTAAAAAATATTTTTGAGTTAAAAAAATAACAATTTTGAAAGGTGAATGTAAATGAATATTAATTCCATAAGTAACAATGTAGTAGAAAAATTAGAACAAACGGTGCGCTATGAAAAGAAACAAGTCCAGGTATTACGTGTAAGTAAAAGTAGTTCTAATATACACGCTTACATGATTTTTCCGGAATTCTCAGAGGTTAAAATTTCAAATACCGAACTGGATGAATATATAGAAAACCTGTCAACAAGCGTGAAGTATGTCATTGATCGCAAGTTGAGTCAACAAGAAATTGAAAAACAAAATCATTCTTTCATTATGACGTGTGAAGTCGAGGAAGATGGTGTGATAGATGATGAAACGATTCATTTTAATACGACGTATGTAAAACCACCAACAATTGCAAATAAAGTATTTAAGTTGGTATGTGGATTAGGGAATCGCTTAGATAGCTTAAAAGAATTACATATTACAGTATTAAATAATAATATTAACCGAATTGAAATTGAGTTTTACAATGAAAATGAAACATATGTGGCAGTAGAAAAAGAAGAAATTGCAAATGCAATTATGGGGGCATATATAAAAGCAAATATCTATTATGCAGCAGATCTTTATTATGCTGCAGAAGGAAATGAAATCAAATTAAAGAGCATCAAACCAAAATTAGCGGGTGATGTGTAATGAAACGAGAAAAAGGAATGATAGGAGTCTTATGCACGCTTGTTTTGATGATTTTATTACTTGTACCCTTACAAGCAGCTCAAGCTTCTGTAAAAGTAGATTTTAATGAGTTAAAAGGAAATGATGTTTCGTCATCATTTAAAGATGGACTAAATAATCGAACGAAAACAACAGAGAAAGATGATTCATTTGGATCATCAATCATACAAAAGATTGAAGGATTGTATGCGCCGGCTTTTAAAGTAGGAGTCAATATCTTTTCTATTTCATTCGTATTAGGAGTTATTGTCATGGTTATGGCATTAATTACAAAGAATGGTCAATGGATGAAGTGGGCAACCGGAAGTATGATTTTCTCATTTATCAGCATGATGTCGATGAGACTAAGTGTATACTACTTGTTTAGTTCCGATGTATTTTCGTTTATGAACATCTTTACGGATTTTTTAGACCTGTTTAAAGCAACAGCACTTATTTTCACACCCTTTATGTTAATCGCAGGTATTCGTTTAAGAAGAATTCATGAGAGTACGAAACAGCCGGAATATTACCGTTGGGCCAATCGTGTCATAACGGGATCTTGTTTGCTGTGTATGTTAGCCGTACTCGCTCCATGGCTATTTGCTAATATGTAAAGAACTATATATAAAGATAGAAAAGGTACTGAATCTACATTCAGTACCTTTTATCTACCCATTAGGTTCTTTTTTTCATATTCTTCAAATACTTCTTCTGAAATTGGAGATAGTATGCCGCTCAAATACACAGCGGTATATAAAAAGTATTGCTCATCCTTTGTTTTAATTGTATGAGTACCGTGTTCCTCATTGTTTGGAATAATTCGTTCAATTTCGAGTTGTTTTTTTATCACAAATGATCTCTTTTACTCTATATAAATTATGTATCGGTAAACGATCAATATACAAACAAAGGTACTCTAGTAAAAATAGAATAACAGTCATTTGTAGAATGAAAGCAATCTTTAATAGAGTTGGTATGGATGCAAATAATACTAGAAATATAGAGACCAAGAAAATATTTAACTTTGAAAACCATTTTTCGTGTTGATTTAAAGAAATAATACTTTTCTTATTCTGAAACACCTGGAGCCTCGTTATAAGAAAAATAATTGCAAAGATTCCTTCATAACTAAACCAGATTTTCCACTCCGTATCAGTAAGTTCAAGCAATATATATATGATACCGGTAGATACGATCAGTGGTACCAGCTGTACCAAACTAAATAGTATGGTATGTTCTAACATTCTTTTCTTGTAGATACGATTAGTAATTGAATCCAAGTTTCTTAACTCCTTCTGCAATTTTCATGATGACACCACCAATAAGAAGATGGTATTCGCCAATTCCTTTTTCATTTACGTACCAACACATATAGTGTCGGATACCTTCTTTTGCACCATGGTCATGTAAAGGAAAAGGAGATGCGTATTTTTTAGATGACATATTATTATCACCGAAAGGAACCTGTTCTGCAAGTGCAAAACGTTTCTTCGAATCATTTATAATCCAACAACCATAGTTTACTGATCCATACCATATAGCGTCTTTATGAATTGGATCAATAGAAGGTTGTGCTGGATAGCTTTCAGCTAGTATTTGCGCTTTCTCTTCACGAAGTTGCTGATGTATGTGTGAATTCAATGGATCTTCCGTTCCGATTTCATAGGTTTCCTCAAAGTTACCACACTCATAAGGGACAAGGGGATTATTTGAATCAGCTGCTAATTGCAGACTGCAAGAATCTGATTTTGAAAGATAATATACACAGTCTTTGCAGGTGAAATAGTTTGAAAAAGCTGAATCACTTTCTGGTTCTGTTCCGGTATTATTTACTACAAGTTTTAACATGTCTATCACAATCCTTTTTAGGCTAATTCGTAAATTAATATAGACGTATCATATCATGCTTATAAATTAATGTAAATATTTTCCAAATAAAAATAACCTTATTAATTTTGAAAGGACTGTTTGTATTGAATAGAAATCGAGAATATATTGCTTTGCGAAATTCTATATTAATAGGCTGGTTACTGACATGCTTCGTAATAGGCCTATCTATCTATTTTTCTTCTGTTGTTTATTTATTAATCGGATGTTTCATTCTATCGTTAAAATACGGATTAATGGGTACCGTGAAAAATGTGGAAAAACGTTTGCCTACCTGGGCCAACTTTGGCGTCATTGAAAAACCAGTAAATAGAAGAGTGACCAGACCTTTTCAGTTTCGAGGTGGGCTCCTTGTTTCATTAGCATTAGGATTCGTAGAGATGGTGATAAAAGGCTTATGTATCTCATATTTTATTTTAGGATTAGAAACGCATGTATATCGTTTAATGCGCAGAAACGCAAGGGTGTAAAAAGGGGGCTTCTATTATGAAAGTATTGATATTTGAATTAATTCTCATTGCGGTTCTGATTCCGTTGAATATTGTTGTGAAAAAACATGTACCGAAATGGAAAGGAAAAGCCGGAGAGAAATTAGTGAACCGTATATTGAGCAAGTTGGATTCTGAAAGTTATCGCGTGTTACATGATGTTACGGTTTATACGGAGTTCGGTGATACAACGCAAATTGACCATATTGTTATCGCTGAAACAGGTGTATTTGTTGTAGAGACAAAAAACTATGAAGGATGGATCTATGGAAGTGAGAAAGCGGCAAGGTGGACACAGGGTATTTTTAGAAAGAAATCCTCTTTTCAAAATCCATTTCGACAAAACTATAAACATATAAAAGCAATTGAATGGGTGATGGGACAACAGCTGCCTTGTATCTCTATTGCTGCGTTTCATCCAAAATGCAGTCTGAAAAGGGTACATGTTCATTCTAAAGATAAACATGTCCTGTATTATAACGATTTAAAAAAATATATCGAATCCTATATTGATTTGAAACTTACAAAAGACGAGGTCGAGCATATCTACCAAACTATTTTGCGAGCAAATATTGACGATAAGGATATAAAGAAGAAACATGTGAAGTATTTACAGTATAAGTTTGCTAAACAAAAAGAAATGGAGAAAAGGACATGTTATATGTAATAGGGTTTATCGTAATCTCTGTAGTAGTTATTCGTCTCAACATGAAGTATTACCGGTTAAAAGGTCATCCGAAGGATTTTATAATAAAAAGAAATGATTAAGTGGGGTCTCGCCACATCGCTATCAAGCTAAGCTGCAGTAAGGACTAACTCAAATAGATCTTTTCTGTTTTCTAAAGAATTATTATGACCGATTTAAAAATCTGCATATCAAATAAACCCTAACGGGTTTCACTTTTTTGAATTAAGCGGCTTGATTATCAGACATGGTACAATTGTAAACGACACCTAATATATCAAAGACCGTTTTTTTCTCATACCGATGAGATTTTCTCCCGTTTTGCTGTAGGAGATTGAACAGGCGAAGTAACACCTTGGATAGCTCTTGGGTGTTTTTTTGTATAGTTTGGAATAGAAGAAGAAAATAGTCTTTAATCATATATATGGCTTTATACTCACTAAGCTCTCGTTTTTTCTTCATGAGGAGCAATTGGCGCATTTGAAACATGATAGAAGAACAGAGTAGAATGGCAATCAGTTGCCCATACAAATGGCATTCCAATCGTTCTCGTTTTATCTTTTTACAATGATGAATGTGAAAGAATGATTTCCACGTTTTAAATAAAATTTCAATTTGCCAACGTAAAGAATACCAATCATGCACTTGTCCCATCGGGACAATATCTGTAGGGGTGTTTGTCATATATACATTGATACCACTGAGTCGTTTACTACGAGGGGAATACTTCATTCCTTTCTTTTTTTCTCTTACTGCTTGATCTTGTAATCGTTTTTGTTGCTGTTGTTTTGTTAATCGATGAACAATTACACGAGTTGGCACTTTATCAATCATTCCTACATAAGCATCAGCTATTTCACATGTTTGTCCTGGTTGAAGGGAGTTCATTAACGTCTCCATACCTATCTGTATATACTCTGTACCTTTCTTAATTCTTCCATCTTGAAAATAATCAGGGTTAGGATTTTTTTGATATATACGTGTATTCGACTTGATACGAGAGATATAGTAGGCCTCTTTATCTTGTATATATTGAAGGTCTTTTAAATGAAAATAACCTAAATCTCGGATACATAAATCATTCGCTATCACAGTTGGTGCACACAGAGAGCCGTAAGTGCGATCATGTTGTTTACCTGGACCTGTATGAATATGTAGAAACTGTCCACTTAACAAATCATACTCAAGTTGAATTTTTATCCCAGCTGTATGGCTGCATCCTCCTGCACCTGGATAAACCGATGAAAATACATTAGGGAGTTGAAATGCAGTTGAATCTAAAATACGAATACGCTTGAAAACAGAAGTGTATGGATAAGAAATCGGCATAGATGCGGCCAATTTTTTGGTTAGTAGTTCGGCCAGTAGGTGTTGTAAAAGTTGGACGGCCGCCTTATTAAATCGTTGATTCAGTCCCTCAGGACTGATAAGTACTGCTGTTGATGCTTCTAAACAGCTAGATAACTGAGCTAAAGAAGTCATAGCTATATTTTGGCTCACCCATACACATAAAGCTACTAAATCTTTTGCTTGATACTTACTGCTTCGTTGTACAAAACCAACATCTCTAGCAAGATCCCGCAAGGTATTTGGAGATAACAAACTTTGAATCTCTTGAGCAAATAGTTGTAATTCGTCAGACACAGAAACAGACATAAAAAACGCCATCCTTTCCTATGATTCTACAGAAAGAATAGCGCATTTTTTCATTTTAGGGTGGCATTTCTTTTTATTAGTTTGATAGCGAGGCGACGATACCCCTTTATTATTTTTCAGACTTCGCTTGTTCTAAAATGTATGCTTCTTCTTGTTCCGGTGTCGCTAATTTGTATGCTTTACCAGTGCTGTTATTGTCCCATTCCCATAATAAATTATGCTCCTCAACCGATTGAGAGAAATCGCCTTCATACCAACGAACCAACATCTTAAGGTACTGTTCTTTATGTTGTAAGGTTCCACTATTACTTTCATCAATCGCTCGACGTACTTTTCCGATATTTTCTGGAGTCATTTTGATAAATCCTTGCTTTTCGTGAGATAATACTTTTTGATGAGTCATTTTGTGCATTGCATTGATTATATGACGATCAGAGTTGAGGTCAAGTATTACCTCTTCCCCTTTAATTCTCTCAGTCTGCTTTTCCTTAACGTCTGAACCTGCATACGTACCGACTTTGTAACCAGTAAAAATACCAACTGCTATAGCAATAACTAAGGTTGATGTGATTTTAATCCACTTTTTCAAACCTCTTACCCCCTTTTATTGAAGTGTACCATAAAAGAAGAACTGTATACCCATATCTATCTGTGAGGTCTACATAACGCATCATTATCAGTAGTCAATGATGCATGAAATTGTCGTTCTGGGGGTAATTAAAAATCTTAGCTTGATAGCGATG
>NZ_JBMOWC010000099.1:0-8435 GCF_049310765.1 Bacillus sp. PSXD-155
GAAATATATCGTAGATACGCTTTGTTTGCTAAATGTTTAGTTCTTTCCATTTACTAAAAAATATAAATTCATACACTTAATATCATATTCTTTAAATTGCAAACTATTATTTTATCTTCTGTACAGGCAAACTACTAAAAATTAATTCAGCAACTTTTACATATCCTTTTGAGTTTGGATGAATTAAATCCTTAGACCAAAGCGTATTATCATTAACTAAATGATGATTCCAAAAATCAACATGATGAAGCTTATACTCTCTGCTCAGTGAATGTATAACTTCATTTGCCTCTAATAATTGTTCTTTTATTACTTGTTTTTTTTCAGAAGCAAAAGGAAGCCTAACTGTAAAATCTGGAAGGTTTGCTATAATAATATCAGCCCCTGCTTTACTTAATGTATCTATCATAAATTCCATATCGTTCTTATATGCATCGTGATTCCAACGTCCTTTTAAAACATCGTTTGCCCCTGCAATGAGACTAACCAAATCTGGATTAAAAGTTAGCGCTTTTTCCAATTGCTGCGAGCGAATTTCTTTAGTTACTAACCCACGCTTTGCAAAATTGGCATATTCTATATCGTTTTCACACAGTTGAACAAAATGATCTACCCAGCTTTTTAATGCAATTCCCTCAACTTCATCCCCTATCCCCTCTGTAAAACTATCACCAATTGCTACAAATCGCTTCCACATATGTATTCCCCCTTTATTATTAACCATATCTATACTATACAATAGCTCACACCGTAATTGTTATTTCTAAGTGGTTTTCGATTTCGATTATATTCCACTTTACTATATTTACATTTAGAATCCAAAATTGACCGATTCCTAAGTATACTTAGGAATCGGTCATATTCATATATTTACTAAAGAAATACAATCTATCTAGGAATTATACTTTTTTCAAAAAATTTGTTGTTCTTTGTTTTGCCCAGTTGATACATTTCTTTTCGATTAAATAATATGAAACTATAGAAAAAAGTAGTGTCATTGCAATGCACAAAGTAAGAAGGAAAAAGATAGGTATCTTTGTATACAAAAGTTTAAATAGTACCATCATGATTGGAAAATGACATAAATAGATACTGTATGAAATTTCTCCTAAATATACAAATACACTCTTATTTAAAAATGCTTTTACTTTTAGGTTACTCATAGCCATTATAATAAATATACTAATCCCCATTACGACACCCCAATCTTTTAATAAGAAAGTTGTATCATTACGGGAAAAACCATAAATTAAAATGGAATATAAATAAAGAATAACCCCTAATGCAATAAGAAATCCTTTTTTAAATTTTTTCATATTCCTATATGAGTAGATAAGTTTTTCCTGATACTTAAAAAGTAACATTCCAATCATAAACATAGATGTAAAATGCAGTGTATCAGCATAACCATTATAAAATCCTTCAGCTTTCCCAATATGCAACATATTAAGAACAACACTAATTAATGAAAAGCTCAAAGCAAATAGTATCGTTTTCTTCCAATTCAGTTTATAAAAAAGAAGGAATAACAAAGGAAACACAATAGATATACGCATCTCTTGAGCCAATGACCAAATAACTGGATTATAATTTTCCGTAAAAAAGTTATTAAGAAGCACAAAGTGGTTTAGAATATCTAAGTTCGTTATAGACCCTTGCCACCTATCATAGAACCAATCCCGTAGCCCTACCACTTCATACGACGAAAATAAAATAAATAAAACAAAGGTAACGATTATCCAAAAATAATAAGGAATATAGATTCTTACAAATCTCTTAATTAAATATCCCCAATAATTTGTTTTTGAATGATAAAGTGCCATAGATAACACAAAACCACTTAGTACATAAAAAACGATAACAGCTTCCCCACCCGCCCATAAAAACCTAAGCGGGGAAAATTTAATAGAATTAGGCAACGATGGTAGCATTAAACAAAAATGTCCAAATACCACAGTAAGTGCCGCTAACCCTCGTATGGAATCTAATTCTTTTATTCTCTTACTCATAAAATGTTCTCCTTGTAAATTGTAAATTTTGCTGTTCATAAATGCCACTATAAGAATGTAGTGGGTGGATTGTACATATTGTTTCTTTAAATTCCTAATATAAGCAGTACAAAGTTAATTTGACCTCCATTTCTTTATATACATAATGTAAAACAAAATATTTAATACAAAGAAAAGATTTTATTAAATTTTTATAAAGTGAAACTTTAATCAGTGGAGGTTTTGTTCATCCTCCACTGATTATCAGCCCCCGCCAATCGGGCGTTTACGGGCAGCAGGGCCCCCACCTAACTTCCTTGCTTCCGCTGAATTTTGAGGTGGGGGTCTTACTGCCCGGCAAATAGCGGGATACAATCTAATTACAGAAATACGTACCGGATATTAATTTTTCATTGTCATTTGATGGAATAATGGGTGTTTTTTCATCATGTAACTTTATTAAACTAACCTTGCACCCGAATCCTTTAAATCGAAAGATTCATAATAAACGCCATCCTTTCTGTATATTTCTACAAAAAGAATAGCGTTTTTGGGATATATGGATACAAATTTATTTTAGCTTGATAGAAATACAAAAAATTCCGAAGGACCCAATTTGAAAAGTAATACACTCTTTCATTCCAAACTATGCACATAAGAATCTATAATACTTTGAAACCTTTTGTTTCAGACTAATATTTAGTTGTATCCTATAAAATTAGCTTTTTACTATATCAATCGCACTATCCCACATACCACTAAAAAAAGATCCTGTTTTACGTATAAAACGTGTAAACCAATTTGCTTGTTCCACATCAGATTTTGTTACAAGGTCTATTTGTAATGATTTACCTGATAAGAACCCAGGATCTGTATTATCTTTAGGCGAGATAATCATTTTGCTAATTGTTACACCTTTTTTAATAGGCGCTTCTTGTTCTTTATTCAATACTTTAAATTCTTTTTTATAAATGTCTTTATTGCCCTTCGGCATTGGAAGTGAAACAGCTTGCTTCGTTTGAACTACTACATCTTTGTCTTTTGCATTTGCCACTCGAACTGTTTCATATCCTTTTATTACTGAATCTTTTCCGTAGACATTCTTCACTTCAAAATTCGCAAATCCATAATCGTATAATTTCTTTGTTTCATCAAAACGTGCCGTATGAGATTTTGCTTTTATCACTACAGAAATTAGGCGCATACCATTTCTTTCTACTGTACCAGTGAAACAATCTCCCGCTTCTGGAGTCGTTCCTGTTTTCAAACCATCTACACCTTCATATTGCTTAATTAAACCTTTTAACATCCAGTTAAAGTTCGCCATATCAATTGGATATTTACCACCCTCTTGGAATGTTTTTTTAGGAATTTTTGCTGTATTTAATATTTGGGGGAAATCTTGAATAAGACGTTGTGCTAAAATTGCACAATCCCTTGCAGACATTTTATTTTTCTCGTCTAGAGTTGTCCCTTCTAGGTGATATCCTTTTAAATCTTGATTTGTTAAGCCTGTAGAGTTTACAAATTTATAATCTTTCATTCCAAACTCTTTCGACTTATCGTTCATCATTTTTACAAAATTAACTTCTTTACCAGCAATCTGTTCAACTAAAGCAATTGTTGCACCATTTGCAGAGTAAATTGCCATTGCCTCATATAACTCTTTTACCGTATAAGAGCCACCATTTTCTAATGGAACGTTTGATAATGAACGATCTTGCGAAATCTTATGTGCATATTCAGAGATTTTAACTTTTTGATCCCATTTAAGTTTTCCTTTATCCACCGCTTCATGAACTAAGTATTCGCTCATCATTTTTGTCATACTAGCAATTGCCAATGATTCATCTACATTTTTTTCATATAAAATTTTTCCGGAATTTGCTTCTATTAAAATTGCTGATCCCGCTTCAACGTCTATAGTAGAAACTGTTTCCGCTGCTGCTCTTCCAAATGTAACGAACATGCTAAAAAATAGTGTAAGCACTGTTACTATTGCAATAAATCTCTTGCAAAACATACCTTTCACTTCTGTTACCTCCAATATCTTTGTACTCAAAAAAAGCGTTATTCTAACATAATCTCAAAAAAATAGACAGTGTTCTCAAATTATATATACATATTAGACGTTAGGATCGCTTTCATATAGACCATCTCATCCGACACTTTTAGGTGCCCTGATACTTTGTATTCCCACACATACCCCTATTTTTAATCCCCTTATATTTTTCAAAATGATTCGCACTTTCATATTTTTTAGGATTACAATTAATAGACAATCTAGATGCTACATTTGTTCCATATTTACAAAAAATAAAGTGAAACTTTAATCAGTGGGGGTCTTACTGCCCGTTAATGCTTTATTAGCTATCAAGGATTTTAATTATTCAATTCAGCTATTTGCTAGACTTATATTAGAGATGAATTTTCTTTAGTCTAAACTATTAGTTTTTTGTAATAAAAAAACTACACCCTATACTGGATGTAGTTTTTCTAACTGATTTATTTATTTTTCACTTCATTTTTATAAAAAGCAAATAATGGTTCGATGGATGGACTAGATAACAGCGGAATTGCCTTCTCAATCAATTTCCTATCCCAATCAAACCAACGCATTTCCATTAACATGTTTATTTCTGTATCAGTGAATCGTTTCTTTATTTCCTTAGCAGGATTTCCACCAACTATTGTATACGGCGGAACATCTTTACTTACGACAGATCCTGCAGCAACAATTGCACCTTCACCAATAGTAACGCCAGGCATTATTATAGCATTCATTCCAATCCAAGCATCACTTTTAATGACTGTATCGCCCTTAGTTTCATATGATTGTTCAATTTGCTCAGCGAATGGATATACTGTAATCCATTCTGAGTGATGATTATGGTTACCACCCATTAAAATGACTACTCCACTTGCAATGCAAACATAATTCCCAATAATGAGTTTATCAAGATGCCATCCCATCTGTTCAATTGGATTAAACAGTGCTTGTGACTTAGCATCCCCCCATAAATACCTTACACAGCCATCTTCAAAATTTTGATGACTATAATAGCCTGAATAATAGGAGTACTCTCCCACTTCAATGAGTGGATTTGTTACTATATCTTTTATATACTTTGTTTCTGACCAATGATTAAATAATGGATACTTCATAACTTTATTCCTCGCTTCTAAGTATTATATATTTTGCTATTTACTTAGAAGCTTACTACGACAGCTACATTTTTTAGCTTTCTCAAACGACGAATCATTATCTTCAAGCCTTTCTTTTATACTAAAAAAAGCATAACGCAATACATTACACTAGTCAAATTGTGTAATTTTGAACACATCTTAAACAGCGTAATACTGCAATAAGAACATGAAAACACTCTAACTTTGATCCAAATAATATATTGATTACATTCAGTTTATATTTTGTAAAAAAATTTTAATTGCCATGACAAAGCAAACAATAACCACTATTGGTCGTATTAATGCCGTCCCTTTTGTAAGCACCATCTTCGCCCCAATATATGATCCTATAATTTGACCAAGCATCATAATCAATCCAATTGTCCAATCGATTTGGCCAAAAATAATAAAATACAACAAAGCAGCGAAATTACTTGTAAAATTCAAAATCTTAGCATTTGCAGTTGCCCGTGTAGCACTATATCCACATAAGAGAATGAACGCTAAAGCAATCAAGCTACCTGTTCCAGGGCCGAAGAAACCATCATAAAATCCAAGTAACGGAGCCACTGTTAACGCAAACAACAACATACTTATTTTTCTCGGTCGATCTTCGTTTGCTATATTTGGAGATAATAGAAAATAAAGACCAATAATAATAAGTAAAAAAGGTAATATCATGATTAGATATTCTGCCCGTATCTGTAAAACAAGCCATCCACCGAAAACGGATCCCAAAAAGGTCATTAAGATGGACAAACGCATATCTTTGAGATTAATTTCTTTCTTCTTAATAAAAATCATTGTTGCCATGAGGGTTCCGCTACTCCCTTGTAGTTTATTAGTTGCTATCGCTACAGAAGGAGACATACCTACTAATAACATTATCGGGATAGTTATCATACCACCGCCCCCAGCAATTGTATCTATCCATCCTGCTAATACAGCTACTAAAAATAGTAGTATGAGTAATTCAATAGTAAAATCCATACAAAGAATAGGGGCAGGCTTGAGCTATTATAACCCAAACCTCCCCATCACCCCTCCTCTCTTTAAACTAGTTAATGATATCTGTAAAGTAACTTTCTTTCTGATCACGTAATCGGCTGGAAACGTACTGCCTGCAAACAATTCTTCTTCCGTACTTATTATCTCCAATCGGGATTTTATATTCTTCCTCAGATAACCTTTCCCTACCATGAGTTACATTTGTTTGTTTACCATAGTATGAATTTGGGATAATTAATAAATCTTCAGATGTAAGTGGAACCTTATAAGTAGGCGTTGTTCGTAAGAGTTCTAAAAACATGTCAAATTTCAATTTTTCTTCTTCACTTTCTCCCACATAAATCAATCTATTTTCTGCTCCATTCAAACAAGTTGCAATAATATCGCCATTATCATCCAAAAATATAATTTGGTTTATTTCCCCTACAAATCCAGATATTTCACCATCCGCCATTCCTGCGATATGAGCAATAGGCATTTTACTTATCGCCAATATATCATCTTTACTGAAGTCATTTTCTTCAAGATGCTTTTGAAGTAATTTTGGCGTTCCAATATGAGTTTGAGTTTTTAAATTTAACACTCCTTTTAATAAAAGAGCATCAACTCTAGTAAATTTTCCACAAGTAATTTCAGACACTATTCTTTCCACGGATTTATTGAGTCTATTTGATACAATTTCTAAATTCGTATTGAATGTTTTCAATCTTGCTTCAATATCTGATTGGTCTTTCATATCTGTATACACTGTGGCATCGTTATGTTGATAAAAGTTCCCACCACCGGTGCTTGCACCGACATTTCGCAAAACTTCATCGTTGTTCAAAGGGGAAATGAGGTGAAATCTATTTTTCCCTGCATGTTCGGATGGGTGAATTAAAGCATCATAATTAAAAAGTGTGGCGAAAAGCCATGTGACCCATTCTGCATAAAAATATTTTTTCATTCTATCGTCTTCGTCTTCACCATAATTAAAACCTTTGCGATTCTCCCCAGGTAATAGGGTTTCCATAGGATCACATGGAATATTTTTAATAAGAGTAGGTGGTACGTTCCCACCACAATTCGCTACTTTTATCATATGTAGTAGTTTTTTCATGTCTGAATTCGAAGTTTTCTTTAAATAATCAATCAAACAATTAAGCCACTCTCTTGAAAAGCTTGCAGCTATTTCTTGATCACAAGTATAAGGATTATGAGCTTTTAATTCATGGTCTATTAGATTCTTCATTTTATCCTTCAATACATTAGGAATGCTAATTTCTTCGATTTCTGTAATCTGCAGTGTTCCTTTATTCATTATAAAACCTCCGTTGTTTTATTTTTTCACACCATATCTTCTATTAAATGAACTACCTACTTCTTTTTTGCTCCTTTGCTTTTCTTCAAAGCTATTAGAACTACCAATTTACAAATAAAAAACGTGGAGTATAAGAGATTTCTTCTTAGTCACATTTCCCCCACGAATCTCCGTTAAATTGGCAAATTTAATTTGAAAATCTGATTCATTTTCATACTTTACTTTCAAACTATGTTTATATGATTTTCAATTCAAGTAAGAGTATTTCATTTTCTAAAGTTTTCCTGAGTTTAAAATCAGAATTTTCAAGATAAATATATTAACACTAAAAATATAACACGAAACCAAAAAATGTAAATAAATAGTTTTTTTATAAAAAATAGTCAGACTATTCATAAGGTAATTCGTATTTCATTGAACCAACTACGGCCTCTCAATTTTATTGATAACAATAAAAAGGTCCCCTAAATGGTGATAGAGGACCTTTTTCCAAGTATATTCTATTTTAAATTTCTTACTTACCTTTTATTTTAAAAGATATTGCTGTAACTTCTTTATTAACAGTTCCATCCCGTTTGGACTTACAATAATCTTCCCATTCGCTAACGAAATATTGCTGTCTGAAATATCCCCTGTAAGTACACAAGCTCTTGGTGATTGATATTTTCGTAAAATAATCTGGTCCTCTTCTATAAACATTTCAAGAGAATCTTTTTCTACAATTCCTAAACTCCGTCTTATTTCCATTGGAATAACAATACGCCCCATGCTATCTGCTTTACGAGTAATTCCTCTTGATTTCATAAAATGCCACCCTTTATATTTATCTAATATTACGGTATTTATTTTAGCAATAAATAACAATTAGGAATAGTTCGTATTACAGTACTTTTTTTAGGAATAAATACCAATTAGCAATAACTTATGTTAGAATTATTTCTTGTTTATTCTTG
>NZ_JBMOWC010000100.1:0-8336 GCF_049310765.1 Bacillus sp. PSXD-155
CATTATTAAAGTATAAAATAAAATAGAAATATTTTTAAACTATAAAATTGTATAAGAACTTTAATAGATTCTATTTCTTATTTTAAATGTAAGTCATATTCTGATATGATATATACATATCTAAATTACTAGCAAACAATAGTTATGGAGGTGTCCTTGCATGACACAAGATTTATTGTTCATTACCAAACCTACTGTAACGACAAAAGAGGCAGCCGACTTATTGGGAGTAACGGTACAAACAATTTTAAAAAAAGAAAAAGATGGATTAATAGAATGTGTATATAAAGATAACTGGAAGCAATTCGGTAGTAAGATTTTCTATTTAGAGGACATTGAACGTTTAAAAAATAAAAATGAGGTTAAAGGCCTTAGCACGAAAGAAGTAGCTGAAATTCTTAATGTTGCACCATCTACTATCTTTACATACATCAAATCTGGAAAATTACCCGCGACAATGGTAGAAAAACGTGGAAAACAAGTATATCTTATCGATGAAGAAGAGCTAGAGATTTTTATGCTTGATTATGAAAAAACTAAAACAAAAGAGCGAAAAACATTCATTACTAAGATTCAACAAGAAGAGATATATTTATATCAATTATTAACACATCAACATACCGGAAAAACAGCTAGGGTAATAGAAATCAATGGAGCAGACGGCAAGATTCTTACAGAAGACGAAGAAATTTTCCCTCTATCCACTTATAAGGAACATAATTACTCCTTTGAACCTTTCCATAAACAAGCTGTAATTACCAAACGAGGGTATTTATCTTTTTCATTTAAAAAACCTCAGCTATTTAATTCCATTACTTATAATCTAATAAATTTATTTTACAAAGAGCTAGGTGTCACAAATATGCGATTGAGTATTTCATCTGATACTATTAAATTAGAAATTAAACCTTTCGTATTACAAGTTGATCCATTACAGTTTCAAGAAGAGATTAAATACTTATATTCTCATATGAAATCAGGTACTATTCTTCCACATGTAGAGGGAGTTTACTTTAAAAGTAATGTAGAGCCATTAACTTTTCATGCAGATTATGAATTCAAGCAAAAAGTAGTGCAAATGGCAGCGGATGCAGGTATGGGACAGGAAGAATTTCTATTGCAAGCTGTAAAATCTTATATAAAAAATTTAGAATAGCAATAAATTTGATATCAAATAAAAAAAGCGTAGAAATAAAACCTTTCTACACTTTTTTATTACTTAACTAAATCTAATTTCTCTTATTGAAAACTAAAAAAGAAACAATATATTACACATTTTATTATGAACAAAACTACCTTTTAATTTACCATAATTTTATTATGGATAATAATTTAACTGTATATTCTATATACTATTAATTCTTTATGATAAATCATTTTCTTATTTTAGATTTTCTTGTTTTGGCACAATTTTAATAGATCTTTTACTAATCCGTATAAGCATGCCAAAAGATAGAAAGATAAAAAACCCACCAAATAGAGCAAATACAACTGTAGGCGTGAAATGTGCTAATAATACCCCCGAAACAATAGGTCCTACAGCCATTCCCATATATCTAATAAAGTTAAACATTCCCATTGCACTTCCTCTATTATGTTCAAATTCATTTGCAATCATAGTAGCAAATAAAGGAGTAAGGATACCAATTGATATACCGTGGAGAATTAAAGCAACTGTTACGCCAATTAAAGTTTTCGAGTGGGTCACAGCAAATAATATAACGCTCAAAGCTAAGACTACATTTCCAGTTATAAAAAGCTTTTTTTGTGAAATTTTTGATTGAATTGTTTTAAAAGCCATGCTGCCAATTATTAAACTAATAGCCATTGGTAAGTAAAGTAAACCCACTACCTGTAAACTTAATTGATAATGATCAGTTAATAAAATTGGTAAGTAAACAAGGAAGGAGAAATAAAGAAAAAATGCAAAGAAACTTAATATTAATATGGAACTGCCCACTTTGCTTTTAAATATAGAAGCATAGTGAGATATAAGTGTTTTCCCACTCAATTCTTTTTTACTTCCTACACGATCTTCAGGGAAATATATCCAATTAGTTATAAATAGAATTACAGATACTGCTACAAGTAGCCAGAAAACACCTGGGTAATTATATTTTTCCCCAATAAAACCTCCTAGCACTGGTGCAACAGCAGGTGCAATGGATAACATGGTTTGATATGTACCCATTGCACTTCCTCGTTGTTCTCCTTGAAATACAGTACCAATTGTAGTTGCAGCAATAAGTGGTATTGCAGCTGTCCCTACAGCCTGTAAAATTCTACATATTAAAAATACTGTAAAGTTACTTGTAATTGCACAACCAATACTCGCTATAATTGTTAAAATAATACTCGGAATAAGAATAGTCCTAGCACCTTTAAAATCAATTATAGAACCAAAAACAATTTGCATAATTGCCGTAATAAAAATAAATATGGAAACGGAAAGGTTAACCATTGTTATAGATACTTGGAATGAATCCCGAATTATGGGGATTATTGGAGAATATATATTTTGATTTAAAGAAGCGAAAAAAGCACTAATACACAACAAATATAAAAGAAAAGAAGCACTTGATTTAACACGGTTCATGCTATCCCTCCTAAAAGATTATTAATAATTAGCTAATTTATTTAAGTTATAATAAATTTATTTCTCCAACATTTTATCGTTTATATTTTGTAAAAACTTCAATATTGCGTTTTGTTCAATTTCAGAAAATGAATCAACGAACTGATAAAATTCATTTTCTTTCTGGTCATGAATTTTCTGATGTAATTCACAAAGTGATTGTCCTGCCGGAGTAAGTTGATAATATACCTCCTTTTTGTTATCAACTGACTGAAAACGAGTGATTAAATTTTCTTTTATTAATTTGGTGTTAATTTTTGTGATATTCGCTTTAGATAAATTCATTTTCCTTGCAATTGTAATATTATTTATTGGCTGATTTTCACCAATACAGGCAATTACGTGTATACTTGTCATATTTGTCGGTACATGTTCTATTTCTTCCATTTTTGCTTGCTTAAAAAAAGTCTCAATATCCTTATCTGCCTTTTGTTCATTGAGATGTAACAAATGTAGATAATTATCGTAAATTTTCTGTTTTATGCCCTTATTCATTTAAATGTTTCTACCCTTCTTTGTCTATTTTATTTTTTGTTTACCGGTAAACTATTTTGATTTTATATCCTCATTTAGCAATTGTCAATTGCTAAATTGAAATTTAACTAATTATGTAAGAACCTTTAATGTATCTATTTTTCACAATTTACCCTAATAAAGTCCTATTATATTAAAGAGTTAGTTTCAATGCATAAAAGTCGTTTTTTTAAATTGTTGACCTGATTATTGTTTACTGGTAAACTTTATATTGTTAACCGGTAAACAATAATTCTAGATAGGGGAAATTATTATGACAAATTTTGTCCATGAACAAACCTTAAAAGCTATTGAAGACTTTGTCATAACAAGAGAAAAGAAAAAATATGCATCTCAAGAGATGATAAAAGAATTAGTTAGTGAATATGAAAATATAAATAAAAATTGGACTCTAACGCAACTACATATTGTTTCGGTTATTCATGAGAGTAAACAACAAATGAATAACTCTCTACTATCTATGGAACTTAATATTTCTAAAGCAACCATCTCTAAAGCTATTCGCGTTCTTATTGATAATAAAATTTTATTGACGCATCAAAATACAGATAATAAGAAGGAAATCTTTTATACTTTAACTGATAAGGGAATACAGTTAGCCATTGTTCATAAAAAATTACACAAAATTGCACATGAGCGTTACAGTGAGTTATTCCAACAATTTAATGATTCCGAGTTACAAGTTGTAACAAAATTTTTAGAAGCATGGAAACAATGTATTTAATTTTTTGTTATATCAGCTTAGAAGGTATATGTGTTGACCTTTTCATAAAAATAGAAAAACTAAGGGGTTTTAGCCCCTTAGTAAAAATTGAATTATATTAATAACTAAAATAGCCATGTTTTTTTAAACTAACTTATCAAAAAGAATAGGCATGGAAATAGGTCCACGTGTATAAAGTCCTTTTTCAACATATTGAAAATCTTCTTCTAGTTTAATATTTTTCATATTATCTAAGACTACATTTACAACTATTTCAATTTCTGATTTCGCAAACGCTGCCCCTACGCAATTATGAATACCTGATCCGAATGCAAGATGTCTTGCAGCACCACTAAATGCCTTTTTAATATCAAGATCCGGACGATAAATGTTGAATTCATCAGGTCTTTCAAATGCATTAGGGTCACGGTTCGCTGCACCAATCATACAAAATACCGTAGTTCCTTTGGATAGTTGGATACCACTTATTTCCGTATCTTTTGACAATTGACGTGGGATCAATTGCACTGGTGGATTGTAACGTAAAGTTTCTGCAATAGCTAATGGTACTAATGAACGATCACTTAATACATCTTGCAGTTGTTTCGGTTGGTTAATTAAATTATAAATTAATAAAGCAAGAGTCTTATCACCAGGTTCTGTTGCAGCTAATAATATATTTAAAATCAATGCTAGAATATCAGTATCAGTCATAGCTATTCCTTCATATTTTGCACTGCATAATTTAGAAATTAAGTCTTCCTGTGGGTTTAATCTTCGCTCTTTAATAATTGGTTCTAAATAATTAGCTAACTGTTCACTGCACCAAAGAGAATGTTTTTTTGCCTCTGGTGGTTGATTTATACTGGTAATAAAGTCAGCTACACCGCTATGCCATTCTCCTATCTTCTTATGATCTTTCTTATCTAATCCAATCATATCCATTGTTACATAAACAGCAAATGTTCTGCCAAAATCATTAATTAAATCTATCTTTCCATTTGGAAGGTGTGGAAATAGTAAATCTTCTGCATTCTTTTTAATTAAAGGCATTAATTTTTGTAAAGCATCTCCCATAAAACTCCTTAAAACAATTTTTCTTTTCGCAACATGCTCTTTTCCACGCATTTGTGCTAATACTGGTCCACGCATTACTGGCTCAGCACGTTCAGCTAATGATTTTGTTGTAAATGTTTCGGTATCATTCAATATATTACGGACATCTTGATATCTGCTAATAAAATAACTATCAATCTCACCTTCGTAATGTACTGGGTCATTCTGACGTAGGTATGAAAAATACTTATATGGATTTTCTTGAAATTCCTCTGTTAATATATTTACCGTTTGTATAGTATTTGACATATTTCTTCCCCCTTGTATTGGATACTTACTATTTGCTAAGATAAATCTTCTATTTCTTGAACCATTAAATATCCTTGATTTGGTTTCATCTTGATAGAAAAATCATTTCGAACTATCTGTTCACCAAGCTCCCATGGTTTATGATAAATAAGTACAGCTTCTTGAGCTCCTAAAATTTCAGCTCCGCCAATGAAAAATGGGAGTTCTGCAATTACATATTCTACTGCAATATTTAGCATGTCATTTGATATGTGATTAATATCTATATTGGTACCTCTTGCCCTACCTAAAATGGCTGCATGTGACATTTCTAAGCAAGCATTTCGAAAATGAGTTTCGTTTAAAAAAATATTTTCCGCTTCTGCTCTCATGCAATTATATGCATTGTTGTCATTAAAATCAGAAAAAGTATGGATAGCATTTACATTACCACCATGCTCTTTAAGTGCCTTTTCAGCTGATCTTCTATTTCGAGATACTTCTTTTCTAACTTTTCTTTCCGCTTTACCTTTTGGTGTTCCTAAAGCCTCAAGTAAATTTGCAGCTTCTTTTCCAGCTAATAAAACACTAACATCATCAAAAGTATGTAATGCCCATTCAATGAGTCTATTAATATATTCATCAGAAAATCTACTATTAAACGGACTAATACCTATTATTGCATGCTTACTACGTTTTAATATTTCAGCACAATTAGTAGATAAGGGCTGAGAACTAAACTCTCTTACATTTCTTACCGCTATAGCATTTGTCATACAATCATCCCTTTAAATAATTTTATCAATATAAACCGTTTTATTGATTTTAAATAACCAACAATATTTCAAACTATATGCAAAGAAGATAGAATATCTTGATGTTAAAAATAATGAATAAAATGATACTAAACAAAGACCTTGCATAATGTTCACCGGTGAACAAAACCAATTCTATATTGGCACTGTTGTTTTGTCAATACGTATTATTCAGAAAAAATAAACAAGACAAAAAATTAAAATTCTGTTCACATTTGTTTAAAAAACAGAGTTTTATCATTTTAGCCAATTCATCTCCCACCTATTCACTGGGCTGTGACCCTTCACGCTCCTTGAGGAAGGAGTCTTCTTGGCTAAAATGATAAAGAAGCAATGTATGTACTCATCGTATTAATTGTATTGTAACAACCAGCAATTAATTCACTTAAATCACGTAATTCATGTGTAGCTAATTGCATTTTTGAATCCTCCTTTTCAAGTTTTTTTAGTCTCTCCTAAACTATATAAGCGGTGCATACCAAACGTGGCGAATATTTATGGATATATATGTGGAAGTACAAAAGAGCAAAATGAACAACGTCAATTACATAAGATAATGGAACGAGGGGTGGAAGTATTGCAACTGTGCTGTGTTATAATTCTAAAGTACTAACATTTCATGTAGGACTTATAGATGTCGGTTTGACATATGAAATGTAAAATCAATCTGTTATTTTGAGGGTTCAGGCTACCATTATTTAAATTAACATTCACACTAAAAAAAGTACAAGGAGGAAGGTATATCTATTAAAATAGTGAGGTATATCAAATTAGAAATGAACATTAAATTTAATAAAAAAGTAGTAGCATTCACGGCAGGATTAACGGTATTATCTTCACCATTGGTATCGTTTGCAGAGGAACAACAATTAGTAAACAATAAGCAACCTACAAACGTTCAGGAACAAAGCAAAACAACATCAGATGAACAGGCTTTAAAAAGTATTGAAGCTAGTTTTGAAGAGGTAGACGGACGTGGTGGAGGTACTGTCGACAATAAGAAAGTAGATAGTCTTCAACGTTCAGAAGGTATTCATGAAGAAACAGGTACACTAACTGTTCCTAACAATTCAAACAGAACAAAACGTAGTCTGTCTCCCATATCACCTAGCACCTCTAGTACAATAAATGGTGTTCCATTCACTGAATGGATTGTTCCAGCAGGTAACGATAATATTCGTCCTCAAAACTATATGAGTCCAAAATACATTACAATTCATGAGACTGATAATACAAGTGTAGGAGCAGGTGCTAGAAACCACGCCCAATACCTATATAACCAAGCAGTAGGCAACACAGACCGAGCTGCATCGTGGCATTTTACAGTAGACGATAAAGAGATTTATCAACACCTACCATTAAACGAGAACGGATGGCACGCAGGAGACGGTGATGGTCCAGGTAATAGAGAATCTATTGCAATTGAAATCGCAGTTAACAGTGACGGAAACTACAGTAAAGCGGTAGATAACGCTAAGAAACTTGTAGCTTATTTAATGAAAGAAACTGGTGTACCGTTAAATAACATTGTAAAACACCAAAAATGGAGCGGTAAAATCTGCCCTGCTAACATGATTAATAATGGGCAATGGGATGTATTCGTAAATAGCGTTGAGGGGTATTATAATAATCTTTATCAACCAAAAGATGACATTACAGGAGGTTGGTATGAAGAAGCTATTCGAGAGTTAAATAGAAGAGGTATTATGATAGGGGAAGGAAACGGAGTTTTCGCACCTAATAGAGCGATAACAAGAGCCGAATTTGCTCAATTAATCTCTAAATCTCTAAACCTGCCAGCTGGAGATGCTTCATTTAAAGACCTAAACGATGCAAACTCAACTTTACGAGATGGTATTAAACGTGCTGCAAGTGCAGGTATTATTCTAGGTAGAGGTGATGGTTATTTTGACCCAAACACACCTATTACAAGAGAAGAATCAGCAATTATTGTAAACAAGGCTTTACAGTATAAAGGTATATGGGGACCAGTTGTAAACCTACCATTCTCAGACAAAGACCAAATTATTTATAAAGAAGACGTACAAAGACTGTATGGCCTAGGTATTGTAAGAGGTAAGGGTGACAATCAATACGACCCTAAAGGAACAACAACTCGTGGTGAAACAGCAACATTCATTCTAAATATGCTACAAGTAATTGAAAATGGTAGTGTTGAAAAGGTAATTGGAACGGCTCAAATTAATGGTATTGGGGTAAATGTTCGAAGCGGATCAGGTACAAACTATTCTATTGTTAGAAAGACAAGTAAAGGCGAAAAAGTTACAGTATATGAAGAAAAGAA
>NZ_JBMOWC010000101.1:0-7497 GCF_049310765.1 Bacillus sp. PSXD-155
TTAGAAGTGAGAATGCCGGTATGAGTAGCGAAAGACGGGTGAGAATCCCGTCCACCGAATGCCTAAGGTTTCCTGAGGAAGGCTCGTCCGCTCAGGGTTAGTCAGGACCTAAGCCGAGGCCGACAGGCGTAGGCGATGGACAACAGGTTGATATTCCTGTACCACCTCTTTATCGTTTGAGCAATGGAGGGACGCAGAAGGATAGAAGAAGCGTGCGATTGGTTGTGCACGTCCAAGCAGTTAGGCTGATAAGTAGGCAAATCCGCTTATCGTGAAGGCTGAGCTGTGATGGGGAAGCTCCTTATGGAGCGAAGTCTTTGATTCCCCGCTGCCAAGAAAAGCTTCTAGCGAGATAAAAGGTGCCTGTACCGCAAACCGACACAGGTAGGCGAGGAGAGAATCCTAAGGTGTGCGAGAGAACTCTGGTTAAGGAACTCGGCAAAATGACCCCGTAACTTCGGGAGAAGGGGTGCTTTCTTAACGGAAAGCCGCAGTGAATAGGCCCAAGCGACTGTTTAGCAAAAACACAGCTCTCTGCGAAGCCGTAAGGCGAAGTATAGGGGGTGACACCTGCCCGGTGCTGGAAGGTTAAGGAGAGGGGTTAGCGTAAGCGAAGCTCTGAACTGAAGCCCCAGTAAACGGCGGCCGTAACTATAACGGTCCTAAGGTAGCGAAATTCCTTGTCGGGTAAGTTCCGACCCGCACGAAAGGTGTAACGATTTGGGCACTGTCTCAACCAGAGACTCGGTGAAATTATAGTACCTGTGAAGATGCAGGTTACCCGCGACAGGACGGAAAGACCCCGTGGAGCTTTACTGTAGCCTGATATTGAATTTTGGTACAGTTTGTACAGGATAGGCGGGAGCCATTGAAACCGGAGCGCTAGCTTCGGTGGAGGCGCTGGTGGGATACCGCCCTGACTGTATTGAAATTCTAACCTACGGGTCTTATCGACCCGGGAGACAGTGTCAGGTGGGCAGTTTGACTGGGGCGGTCGCCTCCTAAAGTGTAACGGAGGCGCCCAAAGGTTCCCTCAGAATGGTTGGAAATCATTCGTAGAGTGCAAAGGCATAAGGGAGCTTGACTGCGAGACCTACAAGTCGAGCAGGGACGAAAGTCGGGCTTAGTGATCCGGTGGTTCCGCATGGAAGGGCCATCGCTCAACGGATAAAAGCTACCCCGGGGATAACAGGCTTATCTCCCCCAAGAGTCCACATCGACGGGGAGGTTTGGCACCTCGATGTCGGCTCATCGCATCCTGGGGCTGTAGTCGGTCCCAAGGGTTGGGCTGTTCGCCCATTAAAGCGGTACGCGAGCTGGGTTCAGAACGTCGTGAGACAGTTCGGTCCCTATCCGTCGTGGGCGTAGGAAATTTGAGAGGAGCTGTCCTTAGTACGAGAGGACCGGGATGGACGCACCGCTGGTGTACCAGTTGTTCTGCCAAGGGCATAGCTGGGTAGCTATGTGCGGAAGGGATAAGTGCTGAAAGCATCTAAGCATGAAGCCCCCCTCAAGATGAGATTTCCCATAGCGTAAGCTAGTAAGATCCCTGAAAGATGATCAGGTTGATAGGTTCGAGGTGGAAGCATGGTGACATGTGGAGCTGACGAATACTAATAGATCGAGGACTTAACCATATAATATGTAGCAAATGTTGTCTAGTTTTGAAGGAATATGCCTTCATAGTTTGGTGATGATGGCAGAGAGGTCACACCCGTTCCCATACCGAACACGGAAGTTAAGCTCTCTAGCGCCGATGGTAGTTGGGACCTTGTCCCTGTGAGAGTAGGACGTCGCCAAGCAACTTTAAGACGAGTCAGAATGACTCGTCTTTTTTGTGTTTTATAAAAATAAGAATGGTTGGTAAATCTCAGTTTATTATAATTTCACTTTATTGTTCACATCAACAAGTTCAAAACGCTTACAGACGAGTAACATATCTTCAGAGAAATTAAGACCAAGCTCATTTAGTTCCTTTGTAAAAAAATGAACATGGGTGTCTCTCCAGTAATTATAAGTACGATCTCCTTCGCCTTTAGCGATAGCGAATTCTGCGCTTACTTCATTCATTGGTGTTACAGTTACTTCTATTGTCTTAATAATAGCTACAGGTGCATCATTACTATTAAGTATAATACTATAATCGTTAGTGGTCGGTAGCGGTTCATTTTCTAATTCATAAAAATGTGACCGGAGCATGTAGCAGTTTTAATACCGTCAATTACTAGTTGTGCAAGATAATTAGAGGAATCCCCAAATTGCCAAGCTATAACAGATTCTGTTTTTTTTGTTGTTTGCCTAATAAGTATTCCAATATGTCTGTGCTAATTGATTCATTTTATCGTCATCTCACTCTAATTAATATTTAGTCGCTTTATAATTCCTAGGGAATTTATTTACTTATTCTGTCTTTGTACTCATTTGAAATTTGTATCAGTATGTTGCGAATTAAAAAGATACTATGTGGAATGAATATGGTTTGTAAATATGTCCTGTACATATATGGGATCTTTAATTTTCCAATTGCATTTTATGATAAAGGATATAGTTACTTAAAGAACGTTCAGACTATTAATGGTAGTTTATTATCACTATGCGATATTGAAGTGAGTAGTACTAGAGTTGAAATAGATAAAAAACCGATATTCTAAATTGAATATCAGTTTAATGATATGTGACTTATATGAATCTATAGCAATACGAAAAGCGTAAATAAGATAGCCAACAAAATACGATAGTATGCAAAAGGTTTTAAACCTATCTTCTCTAAAAGCTTTAAAAAAGTTACTACCGCTAGCATGGCTACTATAAAAGAGGTAATGAATCCTACCGCAAACATAGGGATGTCATCGACACTTAAATAGTTCCAACTTTTTAGTAAGTCTAAGCCTGTAGCCCCAACCATTACAGGAAGAGCTATTAGAAAAGAGAATTCAGATGCAGTTTTATAATTTACTTTTGCTAATAGACCTCCAGAGATAGTAGAGCCAGCTCTAGAGAAGCCAGGGTATACTGCTAAGCACTGAAATAATCCGATTGTTAAAGCTTGACGGTATGTTAAATCGTCCAGTGAATAGGTGGCTGCCTCTTTCTTTTTTACTTCTGCAAAGATCATAAGAATTGCCCCTGCTACGAGTCCAATCACAACAGTGTATGGCTGAAATAAGTATGTTTTAATAATATCATGTAGTAGCAAACCAGCCACTACTGCCGGAAATACGCCAAGAAATACATGAAACGCGTTGAATTTTTTCTCTTTCCGTAGAAGAGGCTTAATATTACATAAAGAAACGAGACGTTTATGATATAAAATTGCAATAGCTAAAATTGCGCCTAGCTGAATAACAATTTCAAACGTTTTTGCTCTTTCTCCTTCAAAGTCTAATAAATGCCCGACTAATATAAGGTGGCCAGTAGAAGATATAGGTAAAAATTCAGCTAATCCTTCTACAATACCGAGTATGAAGGCAATAATGATATCGCTCATAGTTTCACTCCTATAAATTAATGAATGTCTACTTTTTTAAAATAGAATAGTGTTGCAATAAATCCGGAAATTGTTGTTACTGCAATGATGATATAAGAATACTCTGGTGGATATGTCGGTTGTAATTCGTTATTTGCGATATCTAGAGTAGTGGTCCACGGAAATAAATCTTTATGCTTGGAGTTTACGAGCATAAGATTAGTCATTGTAATAATGACTGTTAATATAATGGGCGGTACATAGCTCTTCATTACAAGAGTTAGTAGCGCAATAGGTGAAGACAATAGAAAGAGAAGTCCACCACATATTAAAAATTTTAGGAAGGAACCTAAAAGTAAAGCAATGTTAAAACCAGGGAAATTCCCCAATAGCCCTAATATTAAAGTAAGTGCCCAAGCGACTAAAGTTAGCATCATGATCCAAAGAAAGAGAATGATGAATTTACTTATAATAAAGCTAATGCGCGACACGGGGATAGTTAGTAAATTTTTTAGTGTATCTTCTGCATATTCGCGGGTAAGCAAATATGCAACCACTACTCCATATAAGGGGAATCCTATAACTAAAGTAGTATATAAGTTAACATCAGTGAATAATTGATGGAACCAAATAGTCGGAGTTGGCTGTTTTGTTTTTATATGTATATAAGAGGCTACTACAACTAAGAAAGGTGCGACACCAGCACCAATAATGCTAATTAAAAACATATTGGAGCGTTTTAGTTTTAAGAGTTCTGTATAGAGTAGATTAACCAATTGTTCCACCTCCAACTAGTTTGGTGAAGTAATCTTCTAGTCTATCTTCGCTTATCATCATTTTTAATACTTCAATATCATTTAGAACAAATGTTCTGTTTATGTATCCTTGTTGTCCAAAATGAGAGTAAATCCGAATATTTCCTTCATCATGTACTTCATAATCAAAAATTTGAAGATGATTTTCTAATAACATCACAGCTTTATTGTCATTATTCACTTGAAACTCTATGTACTTACGGTTTGCTTTGCGCAGCGTATCAAGAGAAACTTCTTCTAGTAACTTTCCTTCATGAATAATTCCGATACGATCGACTAACTGTTCTACCTCGGCTAATATGTGACTAGAAATGAGTATTGTTATATTTCTTTCTTGAGCTAAAGAATGAATAAGTTTTCGCATTTCTTTAATACCAATAGGGTCTAGTCCGTTAGTTGGTTCATCTAATATGAGTAGCTCGGGATAATGGAGAAGAGCGCGTGCGATTCCTAAGCGTTGCTTCATTCCCAAAGAATACTTTCCTACTAACTTTTTTGTCTCATGCTGCAAGCCTACTATTTCTAATGCTTCTTCGATAGCATTCTTTTTGTGAACCCCAATTATCTTTGCATTAATTAATAGGTTTTCTTTTGCAGTTAAGTTTTCATAAAATCCTGGGACTTCAACTATAGAACCAATTCTGCTTAAAATATCTTTTTGATTTTGGAATAAGTTCTCTCCAAATATTTCAATCGTCCCACTTGTAGGCTTTATAAGACTAAGCAGCATACGAATGGTTGTTGTTTTACCAGCACCGTTGCGGCCTATGAATCCATAAATCTCCCCTTGCTGAACATTAATATTTAAATTATCTACTGATTTTTGATTGCCATATACTTTAGTAAGGTTAGTCGTTTTTATAATTGTATTTATAGGAGACACCTGCTTTCTATAAGTTCTTACTTACATCATAAAAAGGAAGGCTTAACTGCATATTAATCATTTCTTAACTATTTCTTAAAAGTATTGTGTTTTGGAATAGAAAAGCCAAAAGTAGTTCGTTTCCATGGAGTACTTTCAACCCATATATGTCCACCGTTTTTCTCAACGAGCGCTTTGGAAATGGAAAGCCCGAGACCGCTGCCACCAAAAGAGGAGTTTCTTGATTGTTCGCTTCGGTACATTCGCTCAAATACGTTTTGTAAATCATGTTTTGGGATACCAGGGCCCTTGTCCCAAATAAGAAGCTCATATTCTGTATCAGTTTCTAATAGTTCGATTCCTACTGTTTTCCCATCTTTTCCATAATAAATGGCATTTTTTATTAAATTACCTATAATCCGTATAAGGCTAAGTTGGTCTGCGATGATAGGACAAATAGATTCTGGTAGGAAAACTTGTAGTTCAATATTATGTTTTGAGAGCTCAGGTAAAAATTCGATTAAAACTTCTCTAGTAACTTCAGAAAAATCGAGTTCTTCTTCTTTTAATGGAAATTCATTGGCGTCTAGCTTTGCCATGTTGAATATTTCATCAACTAGATGTTTTAAGTTATTTGATTTCATATAAAGTATTTTAAGATATTCTTGTTTTTCTATTTCAGAAACAGCAACTCCGTCTTTCAAAGCGTCTATATATCCGATTATGGAGGTGAGAGGTGTTCGTATATCGTGGGAGATACTAGACAAAAGTTGTTTTCTGGATTCCTCGGATCTTTTGGCTTCAATCTGAACCTGCTCTAATTTAGCTATTAGCTCGTTTATTGAAAAAACGATATTATGTAATGAATGGTCATTGCTTGTGAATAATCTCGCTTGTAAGTTTCCTTTTAGTACACGACTTAATTTAGTATCCATTGCTTTGCGATGTTGAATGAATTGTATTCTTGAAAAGAAGAGATAAATTGTAATTAAGATAAGGATAATAAATAAAGACATTTTTACTCTTGGGTTCATTTGTATGTTTAAAATCCCAAAAATGATAAGTTGTAATGAAATAAGGAAGAGGGTTTTATCAGTCTTCAAGCTTTTCACCTACAAACTTATAACCAATTCCCCATATAGTCTGAATGAATTTTGGATTGGAAGGGTCAATTTCTATTTTCTTTCTAAGTTTTCGAATATGTACCATAACGGTATTGTCATCTTCTATATAATTATCGTTCCACACATTTCGGAAGAGCTGTGTTTTTGTAAATACTTGCCCTGGGTTTGAAGTAAAGAATTTTAATAGTTCTAGTTCTTTTCCGGTTAAGTTAATTTCTTCTTTATTTGTATGAACTGTGTATGTATTTAGATTGAAAGTTAGTCCTTTAAAAGATAAAGTTGTTTTTTCTTGAGCAGTATTGTTACTTCCAAGAACTAAAAAACGCCGCATAAGAGCTTTTATTCGTGCAATTACTTCGTGAATGCTGAAAGGTTTTGTAATGTAATCATCAGCACCAATGCTTAAGCCTAAAATTTTATCAACTTCGTGATTTTTAGCGGTGAGCATTAATATAGGTACGTTAGTTTTATCTCTAAGCTTTTTACATACCTCGATTCCATCTATTTTGGGCATCATAAGATCTAATATAACGAGGTTGTAGTTATTTTGATTAAATAAATGCAAGGCTTCTTCGCCGTTGATTGCAGTGTCTACCATATATAATTCTCGTTCTAAATATATTTTTAATAAATTTCGGATTTCTTTATCGTCGTCTGCTATAAGGATATGTATATCTTTCATATTTTCACCTGCTTTTAATAGAGTTTTATTGATAGTACAACAACTCTCTAATTATATACTAGTATTTGTTAAAATAAGGTTGCTAGTTTTGTTGGAGGGAAATGTCCGCACAAGTTAAGTCTAGAGCTCAAATTAACTCGAATATGTTTGGAAGAATAAATTAAAGAGAAGCAGAAAGTATGCTCCGATAATGAAATCCTATAGAGACGTATCTAGCTAAAAGACCATAAAAATATTAACTTGAATATCTTTATAAAAAGGTATTGACGATTATGCTTTAGAGGTGTAGTATAGAACAAGTCGCCGATGACATTAACGTCGCAAGCGACAAACGAAATGAAAAACTTAGTTGACATTAACTAACGAAGATGTTAACATAAGGAAGTCGCAAATGAGCGACCAAGTAGTTCTTTGAAAACTGAACGAAACAAACAACGTGAAACGTCAATTTTTATTTTTAGATGCTAGACAAACTAACTTTATTGGAGAGTTTGATCCTGGCTCAGGATGAACGCTGGCGGCGTGCCTAATACATGCAAGTCGAGCGA
>NZ_JBMOWC010000102.1:0-6943 GCF_049310765.1 Bacillus sp. PSXD-155
GCTTAACTTAAGGTATCTATTGGAACTTTTTCTTAGAATAAGAATTTTTATGATGATGAATAATGAATATGAAAAGAAAGATTAGGTGAAGAAAATGGGACTATTTAGCTCATTATTTGGTAAAAAAGAAGAAAATACGAATGTAGAGGGGAATAAAAAAATGTCAAAAGTATTATTTGTAAAAGCAAACGATCGTCCAGCGGAGCAAGCAGTTAGTTCAAAAATGTATGAAACATTTGTAAGTACTTATAAAGAAGCAAATCCAAATACAGAAATTACGGAATTAGATTTATTTGCATTAGATCTTCCTTATTACGGAAATATCGCGATTTCAGGTGGATATAAACGTAGCCAAGGCATGGAGTTAACAGCTGAAGAAGAGAAGGCAGTTGCTACAGTAGATCAATATTTAAATCAGTTTTTAGAAGCTGATAAGGTTGTATTTGCATTCCCATTATGGAACTTTACAGTACCAGCACCATTAATCACATATATTTCATACTTATCTCAAGCTGGAAAAACGTTTAAATATACAGCAAATGGCCCAGAAGGTTTAGTTGGTGGTAAAAAAGTAGTTGTGTTAGGTGCTCGTGGTTCAGATTACTCTTCAGAGCAAATGGCTCCTATGGAAATGGCAGTTAATTACGTAACAACTGTACTTGGATTCTGGGGAATTACAAATCCAGAGACAGTTGTAATTGAAGGGCACAATCAATATCCAGATCGTTCACAACAAATTGTTGAAGAAGGTCTAGAAAACGTTAAAAAAGTAGCAGCGAAATTTTAATTTATGATAGTAAATCGAAAAACCAACATGGATGACCGTGTTGGTTTTTCAGTCTATTTTTCATGTTAAAAAATGTATATTTATAAAATAAAAGAAAAGTTCGAAAATAGTATTGCAAAATATTATATAGCAAACTATAATGAGTTCAAGAATAGTTGATACTTAAATTAAATATTCAGAAAATTCAATTAGTTAAAATTGGAAAATGAGATAAGGAAATTTGAATGGGGGTTATATTATGGCGAATAAAGTACCGTTTTCGTTCATAGTAGTTATTGGATTAATGTTATTTGCACTATTTTTTGGAGCAGGAAATTTAATTTTCCCAGCGATGCTTGGTCAATCAGCAGGAGAGAATGTATGGATTGCTAACGCTGGATTTTTAGTAACTGGTGTTGGATTACCATTACTAGGTGTACTAGCATTTGGTTTTTCAGGTAAAGATGATTTACAGTCATTAGCAAGTCGCGCTCACCCAGTGTTCGGGATTGTGTTTACAACAGTTTTATACTTAGCAATCGGTCCGTTATTTGCAATACCTAGAACAGGAAATGTTTCTTATGAAATTGGTCTTAAGCCGTTTATGCCAGAAGGAGTAGGTTCTACACCTTTAATTCTTTTCACAATTATATTCTTTAGTATCACTTGTTTTTTTTCGCTAAATCCCGCGAAAATTGTCGATATTGTTGGAAAAATCTTAACGCCAATTAAGTTGACTTTCATCGGTATTTTAGTAATCGTTGCTTTTATACATCCGATTGGAGATATGCAAGCACCAGTGGAAGCTTATACATCACATGCATTCTTTAAAGGATTCCAAGAAGGATACTTAACGATGGATACGCTTGCATCATTCGTATTCGGGATTATCATTATCAATGCTATTAAAGAAAAAGGTGCGAAAACGAAAACACAAATTATGGTCGTTTGTGCAAAAGCGACAATAATTGCAGCATCTATTTTAGCAATTATCTATACAGCTCTTTCTTATATGGGTGCTTCAAGTGTTGCAAAGCTTGGACATTTAGAAAACGGCGGAGAAGTATTAGCGAAAGTTTCTAACTACTATTTCGGATCATATGGCGGAGTATTATTAGGATTAATGATTACAGTAGCTTGTTTAACAACTAGTGTGGGACTTGTATCAGCATGTTCTTCATTCTTCCATAAGTTATTCCCAAATGTTCCTTACAAAGCAATTGCAATCACACTATGTGTATTTAGTGCAATTGTTGCAAACGTAGGATTAACACAGTTAATCGCAGTTTCTGTTCCAGTATTAACAGCAATTTATCCACTAGCAATCGTATTGATTTTCTTAACATTCTTCCATTCATTATTCAAAGGAAGAGCTGAAGTTTATCAAGTGAGCTTAATCGTAACATTTATCATCAGCTTATTCGATGGATTAAGTGCAGCTGGAGTTAACATTGAAGTAGTAAGCCAAGTGTTCACTAAATTCCTTCCGATGCAGGAAGTAGGATTAGGCTGGATCTTCCCAGCGATTATCGGTGGATTTATCGGATATGGCATTAGTGTTGTAAAAGCAAAAAATCAAGTTCAACCAGCTAGTGCGAATAAGAAAATAGGTTAAATAAAAAAGTTATAGAACTTGTTTCTATAACTTTTTTTGTTACTATTGATAAGGATAGAAAAAATAAAGTAGTAGGGGAAATAAAATGAAAAAAACAATTAATCATATCGGCATCGCAGTTCGAGATATAGATAGTACGATACGTTTTTATGAAAATTGTGAAGTGACAACAAAGTTGTATACTTTACAAGAAGGTTGTTCATTCTACAACAAAGTTATACATGGTACATGAAAGATGTACACTTAAAATAATATAAGATTATATGGGAAAAAGCATAACTTTACGTTATGCTTTTTTGCAATTTCAAAAATGGAATTTAAGGGGATTTTGAAGAATTAGTAAAGGTTAGAGTTCTATGGTTATAGAATGATTTTTAATTATTAGGTTAAATATTAAATGGGAATTTGAAGGAGAGTACCAGTTACTAATTTAAGATTTCTTTATTAGATCTTTATATAGAAAATAAAAAAAGAGCCTGTCCCTGAAACAAGCTCTAGCTACAAGAAATAGCGTAATTGAGATGTCTATATATTACCATTTACTGAATGGAAATTCTAGGTGTATTATGTTGAGAAATAAATTATAGGTATCTTAATGAAACCTTCAATTGAGATTAAATAAAGTCCCTAAATATAGGGCGTTAAAGTTTTAATTAACTACGTGTGAAGAGAAGTTTTAAAATATTTTTTTATGGGGAAAAACAATGAGAAAAACTATAAAACAGCATTTTTTATGAAAATTAAGTATGTAATCAGTTCATGATAGAAGAAAGAAATGGTTCAGTTTATAAAAAATTAATTTAAGTGTATTTTACTTTGCAGCAAATATACTTCTTGGAAAAATAGAGACAAATGTTATATGATAAATTTAAGAGATTGGGGGAATGAAACTTTGAACGAGTCATATACAGCAGAAGAAGCTGCAAAGAAGTTGAAAATATCTAAATTAACTGTTTATGAACTTATCAAAAGAGGGGAACTGCCATCTTATCGAATAGGTAGGCAAGTTCGAATTGATGTAGAAGATCTACAGAAATACATAGAGCAAAGTAAAACAGGGAGCCTAAAAAATTCCGCTCAATTATCTAAAAAACATAATTTAACGAATGTAATTGTAATTAGTGGGCAAGATATGGCATTGGACATACTGGGGAAATATATGGAGAGTAGTATGGGAGAAAGAATGCTAAGAGCTTATGATGGAAGTCTTACAAGTTTGATTCGTTTGTATAAAGGTGAAGGAAGTATAGTCAGTCTACATCTATTTGATGGTGATACTAAAGAATATAACATTCCCTACACTAAAAGAATTTTAACAAATTCCCAGTATATAATTTTTAATTTACTTTTAAGAAATGTAGGATTTTATGTACAAAAAGGTAATCCAAAGAATATCAAAACTTGGGAAGATTTATGTAGAGAAGATGTAAAGATAGTGAATAGAGAAGTTGGAGCGGGTATACGCGTTTTATTAGATGAACAGTTACGTATTCATAATATACATAGAACAAATATTAAAGGTTATGATTACGAAGAAAATAGCCATTTTAGTATTGCAACTAGCGTAGCTATGAATAAAGCGGATGTGGGAATAGGGATTGAAAATGTAGCCAATATTACAAAGGTTGAATTCGTTCCATTAATAAAAGAACAGTATGATCTTATTATCTTAAAAAATGAGAGTAATGTTAAAATCATTAATGAGATTAAAGAAATACTGCATTCAACAGATTTTAAACAGGAACTAGAGTCTATTGGAGGATACGATTTAACATTGACAGGAAACACGATATATGAATCTTTTTAGGTAGATATTAAAAACTTGTTAACTGTTTATAGATGGGCCTTACATACAAAAAAAACTGCTTTATAAAGCAGTTTTTTTGTGTTAATAATCACCATTTAATAAGATAGTAGGTAGTTTAATAAGAATAATAGGCCGATAACACAAATGGTTTTGTTTAATTCTTTTCTTTTTCCAGTTAGAAGTTTTATTATTGGATAAAATATAAAACCAAAAGCTATACCATCAGCTATATTGTAAGTTAATGGGATCATAATAATTGTTAGAAAAGCAGGGAAATATTCAGAGAAATCTTCAAAATCAATCTCTTTTATGCTTTTTAACATTAAACTTCCAATAATAATTAGTATAGGTGCAACGGCTCCATCTGGAATCATTTTTATAAAAGGCATAAAGAAAAATGAGATGAGAAATAATAAGCCAACAAAAATAGAGGATAAACCAGTTTTTGCACCAGCCGCTATTCCCACAGCACTTTCTAAACCAGCTACAGTAGAACTAGTACCAAAAACCCCAGCAAAAATGTTCGACATCCCGGTTGCCTGATAAGCTCGATTGAAACGTTTATTGTCATTTTCAAAACTTTGTATGGTTCCTAGATTTTGAAATAATAGAATCATTGTTAAAGAAAAGGTAGCTGTCCAAAAGGAGGCGTTTTTTACTTGTGCAAAAGAAAAAGCATTAAACACAGCTGGGTAATGCTCATATAAAGACCCCATATTATAGGAAGGATCTAATTTTGTTATGCCACAAAGGGCTGCAACCAATGTGCTAATTCCTATAACGATTAAAAATCCACCTCTGATATTATAAATAAAAAGGATTACAGCTAATGCCAGTGTAAAAATTGTAAGTAATGTATTTGCTTTAAATAGGTTATCCAATCCAATTATTGTTACAGAAGAATCTGTAATAAGTCCACCTTTCTGAAGTCCGATAAAGGTCAAAAATAGGCCAATCCCTACAGTAATAGCATTTTTTAAGGAGTGTGGAATAGAGTTGATTAAAAGTCTAGAAAAAGGTGTAAATGTAATCAGTGTGAAAATAATGCCTGATACTAATACGACGCCTAAAGCTTCCTGCCAATTTAGTCCTAAAGATTGAACAATTGTATAGGAAAAGAATATATTTTCTCCCATTCCAGGGATAATTACGAGAGGGGAATTTGCCCAAAAACCTATTATAAGGCAACCTAAAAAGCATGTTAGAGTAGTGGCTACTACAGATGCCTCTGTACTAATCCCTGCGTCCCTTAATATGGAGGCATTTACAATCACTATATAAGAAACAGTGAAGAAACTTGTTAGAGCAGCTAGTAATTCTTTTTTTATGGTTGTATTGTAGTGTGTCATATTAAAGTGAGTATAAATCCATTCTGTCATGACATAAGTCTCCTCTGTTCAAATTTTTTATACATTAACTGGATACTTCGTTTTTATTGTGACTTTCAAAGTTGAAATTGTTCTAAATCCAAAAGTATCGTTCCATTCTAGATCGTCAATAATAAGTGACTTATCTTCTATAAAAGGTTGTATGGTATTTAAAAATACTTTTAGTGATTTTCTTGTTAGATTTGCACCGGCGCAGTAATGAGAACCAACTCCAAAACTTAAGATTGGAGGGGTGTTTGATCGTTTTTGGCATTCATTTGGGTTTTCATATTTACTCTGATCTCTATTTCCAGAAGAGATAAACAAAATAATTCTATCACCTTTATTAATGAGTTTATCTCCTAAAGGTATATCTTCATTAGCAACACGTGCACAATAGGGAAAAGGGCATTCCATTCTTAAAGATTCTTCAACTATATTTTCTAATGTTAGTAAACTGTAAGGGTTATTATGAGGTGATTTATCATTCTGCGTTTGTATGTAAAGATACATTAATGTTTTTACAGCACTAAGAAATGGTTCATGTCCATCTACTGTTACATTTGCGATTAGGGCTAAACTATCTTCTACTTGATCTACATTTTTCAGGATTAAATCGAATAAACCGTTTTTTTCGTATTTTTGTTGGTCACGAATTTCAGAAATAATACTATAGGTTTTATCAATAGAGTGAACAGTTTTTTGTGAATCTTCGAAACTAGGAACCGGAATCCAAAGGAAATCCACAGCTTTAAAAGCTTCGTGTAGAATTAATTTATAATCGTTTACATCTAGGCCCAATAAATTAGCAAGAGTGTTTTCTGTAAACGGTATAGCTATTTCATTAATAACGTCAATGAATTCATTATCTTTATTCAGAGAATTCAATACTTTGAGTGTAGAAGATTTAGCTAACTCTTCTATAATAGAGTTTGTTAAATTGATAGGTACTTGTACGTGTTTACGCAATTCCTTATGCTCAGGATTATCCATATACATTAACCATCTAGAGTAAAAATTAGAGAGTTTATCTTTATACTCAACAGGTATATCTAGCTTTTCGATGAATTGTTTTTTTCGATTAGCCTTTAATCGAGAATCTTTTAATAGTTGAGTGATATTGGTGTAATCAAAAACAAGCCACGCATTGAGTTCTTTATCCCAAATAATATTTTCTGTAGCTAAGGCCGCTGTATAAAATTTATATCTATCTTCGATGATTTTTTTTATAGTACTGTTAGTCATTTCGTCACTCCTAGATTCACTTTTATTTGTAATATTAATTTTCTTGTAATTGATATTTCATATTATTGTGAGTGATCTGGTTGCTGGAAGAGAAAAGATAAAAAATGCTTAAAAAATATATATTTATAGATATGGACCTATTT
>NZ_JBMOWC010000103.1:0-6233 GCF_049310765.1 Bacillus sp. PSXD-155
GAACAAAACTTCAAATTAGTATGTTTTTAAAAGAAGTTTATTGGTTGGATGGTCTGTCGAGTTTTATACCGGACCGGTTTCATTATAAGAACTACTACCTCCTTTCAGTTAAAAATACAGTCTATAAACATAAACCATTTACTTGTATATTAAATAACTTTCTAATCTATGAAGGAACAAACAAAAAAGGCTTCTCTCCAAAATATTACTGTTGAAAATACGCCAGACACTAAGAATTATTTCAAGCATGTGGAAGATCACTAAATATATTATTTTTCCAATTTACAAACCACTAATCCTTGGGAGAAAAATTATTTAAACCGCATTATAAAATACACTTAAGAACTGAATATATTAATTTTAATTACAAGTTGCTACAAACTAATAAAAAAACGTTCTTAATACAGATCAATCACTACTATAACAATACCAATCTTAATAAAGAGGTGGATAAAAATGAAAACATTTGATAAGTACTGTTCCTTTACTTTCTTTTCATACTTTGCAACATTTGCTATTGTAGTTCCGCTAACCGGCCTTTTTTTAAATCAATTACACTTTGGTAGCAAAGAGATAGGGATAATCCTTGGCATTTCAATTCTAGCCAGAATATTAGGACCATATGTATTCCTACTGATATCAAAACTAAATAGAAATTTAGCAAGCATATACCTTATACAATGCGTTCTCCTTTTAGTCGTTCTGTTTGTTGGTACTCAAGTTAAAAATAGCTTGGCTATAGTTATAGCACTCTCCTTACTAAATATTTTTTGGATATCTATTTTACCCAACATAGAAACAATTTCATTATCAAAATTAAATGGTGACATGAAACGATACTCAACCATTAGAATGTGGGGAAGCATCGGATTTATTTTCTTTTCAGTTTGGGCGAGTCATGCTCTTATTAAATTCGGCCCACTATCTTTTTGGTTTATATTAATATTTTTAGGGTTTATGTTGTTAATTTCCTCTATTCTACTAATTCGCCTTGAACCGATTGAGGTTACGAAAAAAAAATCAAAAAGTATTTTTATTGAAAGAAAACTTTTGCTTTTTTATTCTGTATTTTTCTTATTTGAATTAACACATGCACCTTATTATGGATTCTTTTCTATTAAGTTGTTGGAAAATAATTATACTGGTTTTGCAATAGGTTCATTAATTGCTTTTGCAGTTATATGCGAAATTGTTACTTTCGCTTATGGTCATAGGCTTCTAAAATATATGAATGTTTCATCTATTCTCTTATTGTGTTCTATTTTAGGTATTCTAAGATGGACATTAATAGAACTTTTTGTCGGAAGCATCACTTTATTAGTAATTTCACAGTTAATGCATGCTTTTACCTTTGCTTTATATCACATTTGTGCTATGAACATTTTAAGTTTAAATGCAGACCAAGATTTAATTAGCCAAAGACAAACTACCTACACAGTTCTTACCATGGGTATAGGTGCTGCATTAGGAGCTTACCTGTCCGGCTTGTTCTGGGACGTTAAAATTTTTCAATTCTCATCTTTCATATCAGTTGGAGTTAGTTCACTGGTTATTAGTATAATACTTGTTTTGTTAATAATGAAAAAAGAAGCAAACCAAGCCCTAAATACTCCTACCGAGAGTAATATGTAATTATATAGAGAACAATCCTTATTGTAACAAGCCTAAGAAAACTACATGCAAAACATTAAATGATACATTTTAATCTTTAAAAACAAATTCTCTTATTCAATATCAAAATCATTTTTCTAAATTTCCAAAAATAAAATCATCTCAGAATTTCCGTATTTAAAAGAAATTTTATCAATACCTTTCTACAGTTAAAAAGTTTAACATATTAAAAAAGATTCCAATATAACCCTTATATTGAATTTTTTCGATACCAAACCCTATTACTTTATAAGTGCCTTTTCATAAACAAACATTAACAAGAATTAACTTTGAAAAAAAGTTTTTATGTACTTCATAAATCATAAAGGAGGATAATTATGTATAATCATGTGATACAACTATTAGATCAAGCTAATATTTCTTACCAGCAATACAAGCATGAACCCAATCTGGATTATGATACAGATAGAGAAATACGAAAAAGATTTAATTTAGAAGGTGTTCCAAGTAAAAGTTTATTTCTAAAAGATAAAACCGGACATAATTATGTGCTAGTTACGATTGAAGGCGAAAAATTAGATTCAAAATCAATGAAAGAACTAATTGGCAAGAGGGTTTCAATTTGTTCAGCTGAAGAGTTGATTGAAAAGACTTCCTGTGTTCCCGGTTGTGTAGCCCCTTTCGGATATCAGGATGAGGTTACCCTTATTATAGATAAAAAGATCTATAATTATAATAAATTTCTACTATCACCAGGCGTACCTGAGTTAACAATCGAGATACACACAGAGGATATCAATAAAATTTTAAATATAGTGAAAAACAACATTTTAATTTATGAAAACAATTAATAATTTTATACTCACAATAAGGAGGGATTACAGTGGTAATCCAATTAACAAAATCTTATTTGTATAATCAAAATAGAATTCTTGATGAAAAGAATAATGACTTCTTAGAAAACTGGAAAATACACGCTTACAACAGTTTCCACGAAAGTATTATGGATAATTCCAAACCGTTTCCTTGCTATTTTGCAGTAGATTCCGAAAAACATGGTTGGTCCAGATATCTTTTTATTGACTCAGCTTATGATCAAAAAGAGCTGCTAAAGCTTAGAGATGGGATTTATGAATATATAAAGACATATCAGCAAATTGCCAAGCGGACTACGCTAGTGATATTCTTCAAACCCTCAAGTAAGCAATTACTAGCAGAAGAATATAAAAAACAATTTTGGAATGTACTACAATTTTTAATCGAAAATGATCCCGAACCATGGAATCCAGAAATCCCAACAGATCCTTACCATGCCAAATGGGAATTTTGTTTTGCTGGAGAACCTATATTTGTAGTTTGCCGAGCACCTATCTATGCTGAAAGACAAAGCAGATATACAGAAAATGGTCTTGAAATTACCCTTCAACCCCGCGGAACCTTAGATGATATTACAGGTGATACCAAACAAGGAAAACAAGTCCGTAAAGTTATTAGGAAACGCTTATTAGCCTACGATAATATTTCAATGCATCCAGATATAGGTGATTATGGTGCTGAAAATTCACATGAGTGGAAACAGTATATTTTACCTGAAACAAATGAAGAAAGTGTAATGAGATGTCCGATTACAGGTGTAAAAAAACATGATTAGCATGATCTTTAGTTATATATTGTTAGGTGTTTCCCTGTCTGCTCCTGTGGGTCCAATCAATGTGGCTCAAATAAATAAAGGCATTAAAAATGGATTTTGGAGTGCTTGGTTTGTAGGATTAGGCGCTATGTCAGCTGATGTAATTATGATGTTACTCATTTATTTTGGGGTTTCCACTTTTCTAACAACTCCAATTGCTCAACTTTGCATTTGGATTTTCGGTTTTATTACCATGCTTTACTTAGGATATGAAAGTATTAAGGATGCTCCTAAACAAGTACATCATTCTTTAACTGGCGAAAAAGAACATCCTCTAAAATCTTTTTTAGCAGGATTTGCAATTGCAATCTCAAATCCATTAAATATTGTATTTTGGATAGGAATTTACGGTTCTGTTCTTACTAGTGCAATAAATACAATTGGAAAAGAACAAGCACTATGGTATAGTACAGCTATTTTTGCAGGTATTATGCTATGGGATTTATTCATGGCTACATCCATACATTTTGGTAGACGCTTTGTGAACGCTACTGTAATGAAATGGATTTCCATTTCAGCAGGTGTTATTTTAATTTGTTTTGGTATTTATTTTGGCTATGAGGCTGTACTAACAATCCAACAGTTAATTTAAATAAAGTTGCGAAAATACGCCTTTGGAGTTGATGATCCAAAGGCGTATTTTTCATTCCTGGGTTTGAAGTAGTGTGTTTTATATACTCAAAACTTGCATTAAAAGGGGACAATTATTGTTAATTTCTGACCCTTTATTCTAATTTGAACAATGTATACTAAATATGGAGGTAAATTAATGTATGTGCCAACAAGACTGCTAATATTATGGTAAACGATGAAAGGGGATTTTATAATGAGCAATTTAAAGAAGTGGAATCAGGTAGATACATATATTACAAATCAATTGTTACCCAAAGACCCAATTTTTGAAGAAATATTGGCAACGAATGCTGAGGCTGACTTACCAGCAATAGACGTTGCTCCCAATCAAGCAAAATTTCTTCACTTACTAGCATTAATTCAAGGAGCTAAAAGAATATTAGAAGTTGGAACTCTAGGAGGCTACAGTACTATTTGGTTAGCTCGATCCTTACCAGAAGATGGGCACTTAGTTACTCTTGAATTAGAAAATCATCATGCAGAAGTTGCAAAATTAAATATCGTAAGAGCTGGCCTATCTAATTTAGTAGAAGTAAGAACTGGACCTGCTCTTGAAACAATGTCGAACTTGTATAATGAGGGAGCCGAACCATTTGACATGATTTTCATTGACGCCGATAAACAAAATAACGCGGAATATTTGAAATGCGCACTTAAATTAGCTCGAAAAGGTACTGTAATTATAGGGGACAATGTAGTTCGAAATGGAGAGATAGTAAATTCTATTAGTACTGATTCTAATGTTCAGGGAGTTCGCCGTTTTTTCGATACTCTTGCATCTGAACCGCTACTATCTTCAACGGCAATACAAACTGTAGGAAGCAAAGGATATGATGGATTTAGTATAAGTGTGGTACTTTGACGTTCAGAATATTCGATAAGTAGATTCAGTCAACCTTTTTTATAAAATATTGACTCATGTGGATATAGAAAAATACGGTTTGATCAATCGTTCTTTCAAAATATGCTTTCTCTACTTTCCTCTTTCATCAAGGGTTATTAATTTAATCTAATTTTATTCAAAGACTACACTAACATTTATTATAAGAAATTAGCTCTATAAACTTTGAAGAAATAAAAAGAAAAAGAGTGTCTTGAAAAAAGATTTTTATCAAAACACTCTTTTTTTATTTAATTGAATCGTTCTTTTATAGAATTATTTAATAATTTTTTATTCAGAGTCAATTTTTTCATTTTACAATAGTTAAGCATTCCATATCTAATATTTTTAAAATATATTAATGGGTTTTTAAACATTTAATTATGACTTAGGCTGTATAATTCAGAAAGTTTCTCTAACCTATTTATGATCTCTATTTCGTATTCTATGTCCATAGGGATACTTTCTTTAGAGAATGGCGCTAATTCTGGATGATGTCCAACCATTACTGAATATACCGCATGTTCGAACATACTTATATCATTCGCATCATTTCCAAAAGCTACATATTCCCCTTCTTTGACACCTAATACCTGCAGTGCATTCCATTTGTGAATACCTTTTGGACTAATATCTATTACATTCTCATTTCTATGTTTATGCACAACAACATCTAATAAACTTAGACTCTTCGATAGTTCTTCCATGTCGCTTGCTGTAAGGATTAAAATCTTAACTATCGAATTTAAAGAGGTCACCTTAACAGATTTAGCAAGTTTAGCTGGATCTAGATTATTAAGTATAGAATGATTATCTGGACCAGTATATGAATAATCCCAGTCACCGTCAATTAAATAAGTTGCTTGAAATTCATTTATCAAAGCAAGAACCTTTTTTAGTTGCGATTTCTCGAACTCTTTTGAATAAATTAATTTTCCGTTTTGAGAAATTAAAGATCCATTTCCGCCAATCAATGTATATTCGTGAAAGCGCGAATGTATCACAGGTAGCATGTCACGAATAGGTCTTGCAGAAGCAAATATAACTTCGTGACCATTTTTACTAATGTTATCTAAACATGCAAGAATTTTTTCTGAAACTGGTTTTCCCTTAAAACAAATTGTACCATCTAAATCAAAGACAAATTTCAAAATTTGCACTCCCCTTCTTACTTCTCCTAGATTATATAATAACTCAAAAATAAACAAAGTGATTTTACTTTAAGTTACTCACAGTTATTCACTCTACCCAATGCTGATCTATCATCTACCTTCCCCTCTGCTTATCTATAATGTCTTTAAAATAAATCAAACATAAATTTAATAGACTATGTAGATTTTTCAAATTATTAACAAAGAAAACATATCATATCAATTCTATTAATTGCAAAATTATTTTTTTCTTTGTTTTCAGGATAAA
>NZ_JBMOWC010000104.1:0-5875 GCF_049310765.1 Bacillus sp. PSXD-155
TTAGAAGTGAGAATGCCGGTATGAGTAGCGAAAGACGGGTGAGAATCCCGTCCACCGAATGCCTAAGGTTTCCTGAGGAAGGCTCGTCCGCTCAGGGTTAGTCAGGACCTAAGCCGAGGCCGACAGGCGTAGGCGATGGACAACAGGTTGATATTCCTGTACCACCTCTTTATCGTTTGAGCAATGGAGGGACGCAGAAGGATAGAAGAAGCGTGCGATTGGTTGTGCACGTCCAAGCAGTTAGGCTGATAAGTAGGCAAATCCGCTTATCGTGAAGGCTGAGCTGTGATGGGGAAGCTCCTTATGGAGCGAAGTCTTTGATTCCCCGCTGCCAAGAAAAGCTTCTAGCGAGATAAAAGGTGCCTGTACCGCAAACCGACACAGGTAGGCGAGGAGAGAATCCTAAGGTGTGCGAGAGAACTCTGGTTAAGGAACTCGGCAAAATGACCCCGTAACTTCGGGAGAAGGGGTGCTTTCTTAACGGAAAGCCGCAGTGAATAGGCCCAAGCGACTGTTTAGCAAAAACACAGCTCTCTGCGAAGCCGTAAGGCGAAGTATAGGGGGTGACACCTGCCCGGTGCTGGAAGGTTAAGGAGAGGGGTTAGCGTAAGCGAAGCTCTGAACTGAAGCCCCAGTAAACGGCGGCCGTAACTATAACGGTCCTAAGGTAGCGAAATTCCTTGTCGGGTAAGTTCCGACCCGCACGAAAGGTGTAACGATTTGGGCACTGTCTCAACCAGAGACTCGGTGAAATTATAGTACCTGTGAAGATGCAGGTTACCCGCGACAGGACGGAAAGACCCCGTGGAGCTTTACTGTAGCCTGATATTGAATTTTGGTACAGTTTGTACAGGATAGGCGGGAGCCATTGAAACCGGAGCGCTAGCTTCGGTGGAGGCGCTGGTGGGATACCGCCCTGACTGTATTGAAATTCTAACCTACGGGTCTTATCGACCCGGGAGACAGTGTCAGGTGGGCAGTTTGACTGGGGCGGTCGCCTCCTAAAGTGTAACGGAGGCGCCCAAAGGTTCCCTCAGAATGGTTGGAAATCATTCGTAGAGTGCAAAGGCATAAGGGAGCTTGACTGCGAGACCTACAAGTCGAGCAGGGACGAAAGTCGGGCTTAGTGATCCGGTGGTTCCGCATGGAAGGGCCATCGCTCAACGGATAAAAGCTACCCCGGGGATAACAGGCTTATCTCCCCCAAGAGTCCACATCGACGGGGAGGTTTGGCACCTCGATGTCGGCTCATCGCATCCTGGGGCTGTAGTCGGTCCCAAGGGTTGGGCTGTTCGCCCATTAAAGCGGTACGCGAGCTGGGTTCAGAACGTCGTGAGACAGTTCGGTCCCTATCCGTCGTGGGCGTAGGAAATTTGAGAGGAGCTGTCCTTAGTACGAGAGGACCGGGATGGACGCACCGCTGGTGTACCAGTTGTTCTGCCAAGGGCATAGCTGGGTAGCTATGTGCGGAAGGGATAAGTGCTGAAAGCATCTAAGCATGAAGCCCCCCTCAAGATGAGATTTCCCATAGCGTAAGCTAGTAAGATCCCTGAAAGATGATCAGGTTGATAGGTTCGAGGTGGAAGCATGGTGACATGTGGAGCTGACGAATACTAATAGATCGAGGACTTAACCATATAATATGTAGCAAATGTTGTCTAGTTTTGAAGGAATATGCCTTCATAGTTTGGTGATGATGGCAGAGAGGTCACACCCGTTCCCATACCGAACACGGAAGTTAAGCTCTCTAGCGCCGATGGTAGTTGGGACCTTGTCCCTGTGAGAGTAGGACGTCGCCAAGCAACTTTAAGACGAGTCAGAATGACTCGTCTTTTTTGTGTTTTATAAAATAAACTTGTAATTAATGTAGGTTCTATGAGTACGTTTATCTAGCAAGAAACAACTTTATTAGAATTTCAAATTTAAGTAGCATACCTTCAGAAAAATATGTCAGAGCTTTAAAGTCTATTTGTTAACAAGAATATATACGAAGTATTGCCCTCTGGAGCCTACTCACACCCTCTTTTATTTCTTCAGTTGTTAAATGTCCATACCCTATAATAATTCGATTGTGATGTTCTCCTTTTTCAATGGCGTGATCTTCTACAGGATATACTTTCACTCCGAGTTGTTGGATTTTCTCAAGTAATTCTTTTGTGAATTGAACTTGATTGAATTCAACAATCAGATGTAATCCTGTAGAATAACCGAAAATATTGATTGTATTTGAGAATGCTGATTTTAATTGCTGGATAAGGAAGTCTCTTCGATTTTTATAGATTTTTTTCATCTTCATAATATGTCTTTCCAAATAACCTTCGGCAATAAATTTAGCAAGGATAAGCTGATTTAAAGAAGGTGTATGTAAATCTGAAAACCATTTTACCCTGCGACATTTTTCAACAAGGTGTGAGGGAAGAACTAAGTATCCCATCCTAAGGGCCGGTGATAAAATTTTACTAAATGAACCTATGTATATAACACGTTCGGGATCCAACCCCTGTAATGAACTTACAGGTGAGCCTTCATATCGAAACTCACTATCATAATCATCTTCAATGAGGTAACAATTTGTTTTTCTTGAGTAGTTAACCAATTGAACACGTCGTTGAATTGGCAACGTTCCACCTAAAGGGAACTGATGAGAAGGAGTAATGAAGATGAATTTTGGATTTTTATTTGCAGGTAACAAAGATGTATTCATCCCATTATCATCAACTGGTATAGGGGAAAGAAAGGCTCCTGAATTTTTAAAAATTGTTTGAATGTCATTGGTGATGGGATCTTCTATTAGTACTTCGTCACCTGATGACAAAAGTAACTTAGACACAAGTGTTAAAGCTTGTGTTGCACCGGAAGTAATCACCAATTGTTCTGGATGACAAAAAACTCCTCTTGTTTTTAGTAAATAGCGTGATAAAACCTTTCTTAATTCGGGACGTCCTTGGGGGATATCATATCCAAACGTAGAAGGAGGTGTTTCATTCCATATAGTGTGAGACAACTTTGCCCATCCTTTACGTGGAAATAAGTCTAATGCTGGTATTCCTGAACGAAAATTAATGATGTTACTGTCTTTGTTTGTTTCTTCGCACCAATATAAAGAATCAATTAGAGTTGATTTTTTACGTTGTTCTAAATAAGTTCCTTCGGCAATGAATGTCCCGGCTCCTTGCCGAGTGACCAAAAAGCCTTCGGAAAATAATTGATCATAAGCTTCTAAAATTACATTCCTAGACACACCTAACTCAGAAGATAATTCCCGTGTTGCTGGTAGTTTTTCACCGGATTGTAGCTCTCCGTTTAATATTCGTTCACGTATTTGGTGATAAACTTGTCGAATTAAACTTATATCTAAAGATCGATCAATAGGTATCCAAAGCATATAAATGCTCCCTTCATCAAAATTGGTACCATAAAAGTTTGGATGAAATGGTACTAATACAAACCATTTTAGCATGCTATAGTAGGGTCAAATAGTTCTAAAGGAGATGAAAATGTGATGACTAAACCAGAATTACAAGTAGCTCAGGCATTTAAATCGATTGCACGAAATGAACATATAAAAGCATATGTACAACAATCCACTGAACTCTATGCGTTATTATTACAAGCTGCGAAACGCTTTGTCACCGGAGAAACGAGACATGAGGGAATTGGGACGGCAAAAGAACTAATTACAAAAGGTTATCATACTTCACTAGAATACATAGGGGAAAATACTTTAGATATAGAGGAATGTTATAAAGCAAAAAATGAGTTTTTGAATCTTATTGGGGACATGGGTGCTCTATCTATGAAACAAACAGTATCACTCGATTTATCGCATATTGGATTATCCATAGATCCAGAAATATCTTATATTCATTTAATGGAGTTGGCAGAGAAGGCGAAAGTACATGGAACTACCCTTATGATAAGTATGGAAGAATCATCTAAAGCAGCGGACATTCTTTCCATTTATAAAAAGGTAACTGAGCAATATCATAATGTAGGAATAACAATACAGGCACATTTATATCGCTCAAACAATGATATTCAAGAACTCCTTCATTATCCAGGGAAAATAAGAGTTGTAAAAGGTGCCTATCAAGAAGTTCCGGATATTGCTATGCCTAGGTCAAGTGATTTAAATCAACAGTATCTTCAAATTGTAGAACAACTAGTTGAAAACAATCACCCTGTATCTATAGCTACACATGATGAAATTCTTATTAAAGAGATGGAGCAACGTCAATATTTTAGTCATCCTAATGTAGAAATAGAAATGCTATATGGAATTCGTCCGGATATATTAAGTAATTTGAAAAACAAAGGACATAACGCTAGAGTATATTTGACTTATGGGAAAGAGTGGTATTTGTATTTATGTCATCGGATAGCCGAACATCCAGAAAATCTATATTATGCAGTGACAGATATGATACATTCACCTTTACCAGAGCAGAGTAGAGAATATTGAATAGACATTTAATACTGAATGTAAAAATGATTTTGGTTGTTGCCTAAAAATAAGAGCCGGATTTTTCTTAGAGTAGAAATTCCGGCCCGTTTTATATTGAAAATTTTTTAGTATATATTTGCGTTAAAGGCGGACAGCACCCCTGTAGGTATTGAGGGGATTATGATTTATAATTGTGCAGCCGTCGTATACCTTGTTGTAGAATTGTTTTTGTATGGTTGTGTATTCTTAGGGGGAGATAGAAACAAAGGAAATTATGATTCTATATGTATTTCAAAAGGGGGATATATACTAGAAATGAAACTAAATGCTTGGTTAGTGAAAATGATTCGCTCTTTTAGCGGTAAAACGTAAATATAGGTATGGGATAAATATCTATTAATGTTATATAAAAAGTGAAGTAATAAAAGGAACAAGTGTTCTGTATATATGTGTTCGGTACACTTGATAAATTGAGGTACGTATTTTTAATCCAGTATATGTGTTTAAAAAGGAAATACTATTAATCAATTCGAACCTTGAGCATATCTTAAATGTTTATTAAGAGAATATAGCTGTATGGAAATAGATGATACTAAAGATGAAAGAGATATAAGGCTGATATTTCAGTGAAACAGGGATAGTTAATAAATATATTAGTGTGGTTCTATATATTTACGAGTAAACAGATAAGCAACCATTACTTCATATAAGGAGAACTTGGGACGAGTAGTATATGAGTTTATTATGGATTTCTGTATCGTTGTCTGTTATAAGAATACGTATATCTTCAATCGTTTCTAATAGAGGGCGTGATAAACAAAGAGGTATTAATATTTATTAAAATAAGATTGTTAGTTTCGCTGGGGAAAAACTTCTGTACAAATTAAGTCTAAGGTTTAAAGTAACTTTAATATATTTGGGGAAAATATATTAAAGAGAAGCAGGAGGTAGCTCTTTGGTAATGAATCCTTGGAGAGACGTATCTAGCTAAAAAAGCATAAAAATATTAAATTGAATTTCTTTATAAAAAGGTGTTGACGATTATACTTTAGAGGTGTAATATAGAACAAGTCGCCGATGACATTAACGTCGCAAGCGACAAACGAAATGAAAAACTTAGTTGACATTACAAATTAGAAATGTTAACATAAGGAAGTCGCAAATGAGCGACCAAGTAGTTCTTTGAAAACTGAACGAAACAAACAACGTGAAACGTCAATTTTTATTTTTAGATGCTAGACAAACTAACTTTATTGGAGAGTTTGATCCTGGCTCAGGATGAACGCTGGCGGCGTGCCTAATACATGCAAGTCGAGCGAATGGATTGAGAGCTTGCTCTCAAGAAGTTAGCGGCGGACGGGTGAGTAACACGTGGGTAACCTGCCCATAAGACTGGGATAACTCCGGGAAACCGGGGCTAATACCGGATAA
>NZ_JBMOWC010000105.1:0-5668 GCF_049310765.1 Bacillus sp. PSXD-155
CACATCCATCAACTTAAGAAAATAGACTATTCTTAAACTTAAAAGCACGTTACTATTCTCTTATGTTAATGAGAAAGGGTGACGTGCTTTTTATGAATATGCATCAAAAACAAGAGCTGTCTTTATTTGCCGAAGAGTTATATCGATATATGTCTCCCGCTACACTTAATCAATTAGCTATAGAAGCAGGTGGAATGAAACGAAAACGTAAGTGCCATGGGCACCATTTTTTATCTTTGTGTGTATGGTTAAATCAACAAATCGCTACAACCTCTCTTACTCAACTTTGTAGTCAATTAGAAACTTCAACAGGAATTTTATTAAGTCCTGAGGGACTGAATCGACGATTTAACTCGGCTTCTGTAGCCTTCTTTCGAACTGTATTTACTACACTTCTACAAGCTAAAATTGGAGGATCATCTACAATTTCTCATTCTCTTTCTGCTTACTTTGAGCGGATTCGCATCCTTGATTCTACAACCTTTCAAGTTCCAGATCGATTCGCAGCTACTTATCCTGGTGCCGGAGGCTGTAGTCATACAGCTGGTGTAAAAATTCAATTAGAGTATGACTTGTTGAGTGGAGAGTTTTCTGATGTGAAAATTGAACCAGGAAAACGAAGTGATCAGGCATATGGGGCGACTCGAATGGACATGACACAAAAGAATGAACTATATATTCGTGACTTAGGGTATTTTCGTTTACAAGACTTTAAATCAATCCAAGATAAGGAAGGGTATTATTTATCGCGTCTTAAATTACCAACTAAAATATATAGAAAAGAATTCGAAACAGTGGTATTTAAAACAAAACCTGCTCAATTGAGACCGGTATATATACAAATTCATTTGGAAGACATCATGAACCAATTACAACCTGGCCAAGTTTATGAATTACAAGATGTATATGTAGGGAGCAAAGACAAACTACCCACTCGCATTGTGGTTTATAGATGTACAGAGGCGCAAAAACAGAAACGTCTACATGATCGAGCTATTCGTGAAAAGAAAAAAGGGATTACATATACAGATCGTACGAAACTTTTACAAGGAATTACGGTATATATGACAAACATTCCTACGGAATGGGTACCGAAAGAGAAAATCTATGATTTATATTCACTGCGTTGGCAAATTGAGCTGTTATTTAAAATATGGAAATCTTGGTTTCGAATTCATCGTTGTAAATCTATTAAACAAGAGCGATTAGAATGCCACCTTTATGGACAACTCATTAGTATTCTATTATGTTCTTCTACTATGTTTAAAATGAGAGAACTCCTATTACGTAAGAAACAGAAAGAACTAAGTGAATATAAAGCGATGTACATAATTAAAGATTATTTCTTACTTTTTCATCAAGCACTACATAAAAACACCCAAGAATTATCAAAGATTCTCCTTCGTCTGTTTAACCTCCTACAGCGAAACGGACGAAAATCTCACAGATATGAGAAAAAAACAGTCTTTGATATTTTAGGTGTTGTGTATGAGTATACCACTTCTGCCCATCAGGTAGCATAGCGAAAAATTTGAAACCCGTCAGGGTTTATTTGACGTGCCTACTTTTATAACATCTATAAAAGATAATAAAAAACTACGTGGAAAGACCGCATTTTGTATAAAAATATACGTTAAGTTGATGGATGTGTGGCGAGACCCCACATCCATCAACTTAAGGATTTAGACTATTTTTGAAGTTAAAAGCACGTTACTATTTTCTTATGTTAATGAGAAAGGGTGACGTGCTTTTTATGAATATGAATCAAAAACAAGAATTATCTTTATTCGCTGAAGAGTTATATCGATATATGTCTCCCGCTACACTTAATCAATTAGCCATAGAAGCAGGCGGGATGAAACGAAAACGTAAGTGCCACGGGCACCATTTCTTATCTTTGTGTGTATGGCTTAATCAACAAGTCGCTACTACCTCTCTTACTCAACTATGTAGTCAATTAGAAACTTCAACAGGAGTTTTATTAAGTCCGGAAGGACTTAATCGGCGATTTAACTCGGCTTCTGTAGCCTTCTTTCGAACGGTATTTACTACATTGGAGGCGTATCTAAGATTTCTCATTCTCTTTCTTCCTACTTTGAGCGCATTCGCATCCTTGATTCTACAACCTTTCAAGTCCCAGATCGATTCGCATCCACTTATCCTGGTGCCGGAGGATGTAGTCATAAAGCTGGTGTGAAAATTCAACTAGAGTATGACTTGTTAAGTGGAGAATTTTCTGATGTGAAAATTGAACCAGGAAAACGAAGTGATCAGGCGTATGGTGCGACTCGAACAGGCATGATACAAAAGAATGAGCTGTATATTCGTGACTTAGGATATTTTCGTCTACAAGACTTTAAGTCTATTCAAGACAAGCAGGGGTATTATTTATCTCGTCTTAAGTTACCAACTAAAATATATAGAAAAGAGTTCGAAACAGTGGTATTTAAAACAAAACCCTCTCAATTAAAACCGGTATATATACAAATTCATTTGGAAGACATTATGAAACAATTACAATCTGGCCAATTGTATGAATTACACGATGTATATGTAGGGAGTAAAGACAAACTGCCTACTCGTATTGTAGTTTATAGGTGTACCGAGGAGCAAAAACAGAAACGCCTACGTGACCGAGCTATTCGTGAAAAGAAAAAAGGAATTACATATACAGAGCGCACGAAGCTTTTACAAGGTATTACGGTATATATGACAAACATTCCTACGGAATGGGTACCAAAAGAGAAAATCTATGATTTATATTCATTACGTTGGCAAATTGAGCTGTTATTTAAAATATGGAAATCTTGGTTTCAAATTCATCGTTGTAAATCTATTAAACAAGAGCGATTAGAATGTCATCTTTATGGGCAACTCATTAGCATTCTATCATGTTCTTCTACTATGTTTAAAATGCAAGAACTCCTATTACGTAAGAAACAGAAAGAGCTAAGTGAATATAAAGCGATGTACATAATTAAGGATTATTTTTCACTTTTTTACCAAGCATTACACAAAAACACCCAAGAATTATCAAAGGTTCTCCTTCGTCTGTTTAACCTCCTACAGCACAACGGACGAAAATCTCATCGATACGAGAAAAAGACAGTCTTTGATATTTCTTACGATTAGTCAATCATTATTTTTAGATTTTTAATCAATTAAATATCGCATATATTAAATTTAATGCAAACTAAATACCCATAATATGTATTCATTTTTTTACTAGGGGGAATAAATATAGTATGATGAATGAGACTATGATTTCAGGCGGTTAACCGATAATCATAGTGTATATTATGTGTAATAAGGTAGAAGAGAAGCTTCAATAACTTATTTACACATGCGATTGACGCAACTTTATGACATTTGTTATAAGGTTGCGTTTTTAATTTATCATAATACTCAACAATGTGGTTCTGTCCGTAACGACGTAGTTTTATCATGTTCTGGATAATGAGAAAAAGAAGCTTACGCAGATGCTTATTTCCACGTTTATTGATCTTATCTTTGAAAAAAGTTTTTCCTGATTGAAAACGGCGTATATCAATACCTGCAAATGCATTAAGTTGTTTGTTATTCTTGAAGCGAGTAATATCACCGATTTCAGCTAACAAACGTATAGCCGTATTGGGACCTATTCCCGGAAAACTAAGAATAATTGGATATTCTGTGCGACTTTCAGCTAATCGTACCATCTTCGTGATACACTGTTCTTTTTGATGAAGGAGCTCCTGATAGCGTTTCGCGTACGATTTGAGTTGTTCACATAAAACGTCATCCTGACGTACGGCTGGATAAGAATACCTAGCAGCCTCAAGTACTTCCATAGCCTTCTTTTCTGCTATACGGGTTGAGATGTTTTTGTTGGTATTCCTACGAATCTGATTCTTCATGACCGTTTTAGAAAGATTTTGAACAAAATCTGGGTGAGGGAATAATTGAACAAATTTTAGAAATAAATCTGACTTAGTTATGAAAATCTGTTCCAATTCCGGAAATGTCAATTGAATGACTTTATGCATTCGGCTACGAATCAAAGATAATTCGTCATCCAGTTCATTATAAAACCTTGAGAGTGATTTTAATTGATAAAATAAGTTATCTGTGCCTGTCTTTTCCCTCCGGGAAGCCGTAAAATGTGTGAGAGCTAATTGATGCGCGTCGCTTCTATCGGTTTTATGAATCCGTAAGGAATCACATTGTAATTTTGCTTCTAAAGGGTTCAACAGAAAGTATTCAAACTTGTTATCTTGCATAAAACGCTCTAGTTGTCTCGAATAGACACCAGTTGCTTCGAACACAATGTGAGGTGATTTCTTATTTTCATTCATAAGTTGATCTATTCGTTTTCGTAGTTCTTCAAAATCAGGCTTAGAATGATTGATTTCACTTTCAAAAATACATTGTTTTTGAGCATTATAAATAACCATATAACTCTTTCCCATACTAACATCAAACGCAATTACATGTTGCATACTTTGCCTCCTTATGTAGAATTGAAGTCCTCATCTTACTCTTATCGATTCCCATTTCTTATACACGATCTCAAGGATCCACATACTAAACTGATTCAAATAAGGTAAGTGAAGAAGGTCTGTTTTGGGTACGGATTTAAAATCCCAATATCAAAGCGACCTACTCTTCACTTCTACTATAAAAAATAGTAGTGTAAACCAATGCATTGGTCCACACTACTAATCTTAGTATGTTTTGGGTGTTGTCTATGAGTATACCACTTCCATTCATCAGGTAGCATAATTATAGTGAAAAAATTGTAACCCTTCAGGGTTTATTTGATATGCCTACTTTTAGGATATCTATAAAAAATAATGAAAAACTACATGGAAAGATCCGCCTTTGTATAAACATATACCTTAAGTTGATGGATGTGTGGCGAGACCCCATCGCTATCAAGCTAAGATTTTTAATTACCCCCAGAACGACAATTTCATGCATCATTGACTACTGATAATGATGCGTTATGTAGACCTCACAGATAGATATGGGTATACAGTTCTTCTTTTATGGTACACTTCAATAAAAGGGGGTAAGAGGTTTGAAAAAGTGGATTAAAATCACATCAACCTTAGTTATTGCTATAGCAGTTGGTATTTTTACTGGTTACAAAGTCGGTACGTATGCAGGTTCAGACGTTAAGGAAAAGCAGACTGAGAGAATTAAAGGGGAAGAGGTAATACTTGACCTCAACTCTGATCGTCATATAATCAATGCAATGCACAAAATGACTCATCAAAAAGTATTATCTCACGAAAAGCAAGGATTTATCAAAATGACTCCAGAAAATATCGGAAAAGTACGTCGAGCGATTGATGAAAGTAATAGTGGAACCTTACAACATAAAGAACAGTACCTTAAGATGTTGGTTCGTTGGTATGAAGGCGATTTCTCTCAATCGGTTGAGGAGCATAATTTATTATGGGAATGGGACAATAACAGCACTGGTAAAGCATACAAATTAGCGACACCGGAACAAGAAGAAGCATACATTTTAGAACAAGCGAAGTCTGAAAAATAATAAAGGGGTATCGTCGCCTCGCTATCAAACTAATAAAAAGAAATGCCACCCTAAAATGAAAAAATGCGCTATTCTTTCTGTAGAATCATAGGAAAGGATGGCGTTTTTTATGTCTGTTTCTGTGTCTGA
>NZ_JBMOWC010000106.1:0-5534 GCF_049310765.1 Bacillus sp. PSXD-155
ATTCACTAAAAAATTATAAAAAAACATAAGTATAGGATAATATAGAAGAATATAGTATTCTTACAGAACGAAAATGAATTATCATTTGTATAATGGATAGAAGTAAAATAAAATAATACATATAGGTAATAAAGTATATTATATTCATAATCTTTAATAGGAGAGGTGAATTCGAATTATGGGTAATAACAATACAAAGGAAAATGTACCTATTATAAATAACAAAAATAAATATATGGATACACATGTAGAGAATATAAGTGGTATCATTCCATTTCTGCATAACAATCGTCATGTAGATAAAGTGGAAGAGAAGATGGAGGTTGCAGAAAAAGAGGGAAAGAGTAAATATACGTATTTAAGTGATATAGAAGTCATTTATCATTTTGTACATTTACAAAAAGATATGGATGAAAAGAAGAATAGAAAAGGGGATACAAAAAAGAGTTATGTGTCCGAAATCTTGTCATTTTGTCAGTGCATGGTGCAGCACGCAGAAGAATTTGAATTGAATGGGGAGGAGGTACAGCAAAATGACTCTTTATTAAAAACATTACAGCCTTGGCATATTCGTAAATATAATGCTTGGTTGAAGCAGGTAGAGAACGGTAGGAATGGGGATACGTACGCGGTCGCAACACTTGCAAAGAAAACTGTGCTCATTCGTTCTTTTCTAAAACATCTGCATGTATTTTCTTATATTGAAAAGCCTCTTCATGAAGAACTGCAGCGCGCTAATGTAAATGAACAGGATCGGCCAAATCGGGACCTATCCTATGATGAAGTAATGAAAATTTTAGGGTTTTATAAAGAACAAGGGCATTTAGTAAACTATACAATTTTACTAGCTCTAGCAAGTACCGGTGCAAGAATTCAAGAATTGTGCACCGCGAGAGTGAAAGACTTACATTATGACGGAAAGTATTGGTTAAAAGTCACAGGAAAAGGGGATAAAGTACGTGAACTTTTCATTTCTGAGCATTTATTCCAAAGTATTAGTGAAATGAGACGGAGAAGAGGATTTCAAACTATATTGAATCGAGGAGATGAAAGTCCTTTATTCTTAAATCAAAGAGGGAATTTTTATAATCCAAAAACGTTATCAAATCAGGTAACAGATATGATAAAAAAGACAAATTTAGATTTTCTACAGTATCGCGAAAATCCTGTAACGGCACATACATTTCGTCATGCATTTGCAATCATGGCAGTTGAACAAGGAAATGCAGATCTATATCATTTAATGCAAACACTAGGTCACGAAAATATCCAAACAACAAAAATCTATTTAGAGAAGCATATGAAAAGAAAGAATAATGTGGGGACTTCATTTGCGGATATGTTGATGTAAGATTTTAATATAAGAACTTAATTTTATTATGTGTTTTTTATATGATTAACAAGTTTTTTATTCGTATGAAAAAACAATAAGAAAGTATTCTATTGATAAAAAAATACATTCAATCAAAAGTACTTTAGTAATTAAGTTTAGTGACAGCTTGTAACTTAGGGGTTACACTTAGAATAGTTACATCAGTACGTACGATTGGCTCTGTCAGTGGAGGAAGCCTTACTGCTTAATTTTGGGGTTTTATGAAAATAAAAGAGCCTGTTTAAGTGAGAAAAACAGGCTTTAAAACCTTAAATAAGAAGGAAAGAACTAAAAGTATGAATATATTTTTGGCGTGACGAAGTGGGGGAATTGGGATATTTAATTTTAGCATTCATGTTTGCAGTTAGTGTATATTTCCTAGTTTTCGATAACCCTTATATAACTATATTTATTATATTTCTCATCATGGTAGGGAAGTCGTTATATGACAGCAGAAAGAAGAGGCAGTAATCAAGAATACAGGGACATTATGCGAGTAAGATAGTGAATTATCGATATAATATAAATTATAAAGTAGGTGATTTTCAAAAATGATTCTTGAAAATGTTAGTACGATAGGAGGGTTACAGCCGAGATACGTGTAAAAATAGGTCATAGACTTACTTTTATTCCCAATTAGTTTTGGAATCGGATTTTTTCTTTTTTGGCTTTGTTAAATTATATTGTTGATAATTGAGATATAAAAATGACTTATCAATAGATAAGTCATTTTTTAATTGCCAGTTCGGCTATTTATTATTCTCAGGGACCTTTTGGCTTCATTTCTTATAATCGGCTGATCATCATTTTTTTCGATGTCCAAAAGAGTGTGAATAACATTGATATCGTTAAAACTTTCAAAAGCTCTAACCAATTTCCATCGAGTAATATCATCTTTGAAATTGGCCTTTAAACATAGTAAAAGTGCATCGATAATTTGATGGTTTGAATGTAGTTTTTGGTAAAAACACATAAAGCCTATTGCATCAATGACTTCTCTAATTGCAAGAATATTATCTGTTTTTAGTACATCCAATAAAATTGGTAGAATCTCTTTTTTCATATGAGCTAGAGTTCTAGCGATAATATCCCTCGGCAAAGGATAACTTTTCTTATTGAAACCATTAGTAGGTAATACTTTATGTTGATTATTGCCTATCTGCCCTAAATATTCGACCATCATCTTAGCAGACTGAACATTACCTTTTGAAAGTGCGTCACATAATTCAATTTTTGTATAAAGTTTGTTTTCTTGTGTAAGAGTTTGAAGAAACAAACGAATCAAATTATCATTTAAATCCTTTTTCTCTGATAGTAATTTTATAGCGATAGTTCTTTTATATGCTTCTTTTGATTTAATCATTTCTAATAATTCAAGATTTGAGTGAGTATTATAATGTTGTAAATCTTCAAGTGTAATTTTCCCGCGGCTTTTTAATTGAGAATCCGAACTTTTCATTTATACCTCCATATAACTGTCTGAATTAGATATGGCGTTCTTTATTCTATATACAGTTTGCCTAGTTATACCGTTTTCTTTTGCAATATGAGAAATGGCTTCGCCATCATTTAACATTTCAACTACTCGATTGTATACTAATCTTTTTTGAGGGTCCTTTGCTGTTGGAGAATAGATAGTAGGTCTTCCTTTATAGACACCTTTCTGTTTGGCTATCGAAATTCCTTGTGCCTGTCTCCTTTTCGTTTCTGTTCGTTCCTGTTCCGCAATCATAGCCAAGATTTGAATAATTAAATCCTTGATGAATTTATCTAACAAAGAATTTCCAATTGCTTCTGCCATAATAGGTAGGCTAGTAATAATTAACTTTACTTCCTTTCTCTTTAGATAATTAACAGTCTCAATAATTTCATCATAATTACGTCCGAGTCTGTCGATAGCTTCTACCATAAATGTATCTCCACTTCGAACAAATTGTAGCGCCTCTTGAAATGCCTCTCTATTATGAACAGATGCACCAGATTTTTGTTCCGTAAATATTTTTTTCGCTCCAAATTCTTTTAATGTTTGTATTTGTCTATTTAAATTTTGATCTAAAGTTGAAACTCTAGCATAAGCAATTTTCATTTTTAAAAATCCACCTCATTTTCTAACCTATTATCATACACCCTAATCATACAATCGAAAGCGAGTGTTTTCAATAACCGACCGATGGATGATTAGGGTCTACCCATAATAGACAAAGCCGGACTCTTTATCGTAAGATGAAAGAGTCCGCAACCACCTTTGGTGTAATTCTAACTAGGAGGAATGAGATTGACTTCAGTTGAACGTACAGCATATCCCAGGTTTAAACAAAACTTAACTAAGAAAGAACTTGCAGCAATTTATACGATTACACATGAAGAAAATATATTTGCACATCGTGTAGCACGTGGAGAGAGTTCAGTTTTTATTTGTTTAGTCATGTTAAAGTCTTTTCAACGATTAGGCTACTTTCCACGTCCTAAGGATATTCCACCGATGGTGCTTCAACATATTCGATCATGTCTTAATATATCTGATGAAATAGAACTTAAATTCAATCCAAAAGTGATGTATCGACATCAAAAAGAAATTCGTCAATATTTACAGGTATATGCATTTGGAAAAGATGCTTTGCATGTAGCTACAAAGGCTATCTATCATGCTTCTCATGTGATGGATCATCCTCCGGATTTAATTAATGTTGCAATTGAAGAATTAATTAAAGAACGCTATGAATTGCCAGCATTCAGTACTTTAGATAGACTTTCTCGTCGTGTACGAACACTGGTTAACAACCAATTGTGTCACACAGTTATGACTCGGTTGTCAAAACAAGAAAAACATAAACTTGAAGAATTACTTTATACTTCGCAAGAAACCAAGCATTCTGGTTTTAATTATTTTAAAGAACTTCCTAAAAGCCCCTCAATTTCTCATATGAAAGAGCTACAAAATAAATTAGATTTTATTACATCATTTATGTCGAACATCGAGGAACTATTAAAAGAGATTCCAAATTCTAAAATTAAACACTTTGCATCAGAAGCACTAGCTTTAGATGCATCGGAAATAAAAGACTTTCATATGGCTAAAAGGTATATGTTGTTATTGTCTGTTATTTATCGTTCACAAATTGTAACAAGAGATAATTTAATAGATATGTTTTTAAAAAGGATTGCTAGGATACATAAAAGAGGAAAAGAAGAATTAGCTCTTTTACGAGAACAGCAACGTTCTATAAGTGAAAACCTTATTTCTATATTGAGTGAAGTTTTACATACAACTCATACGCATGATGATACGAACATGATAGGAAGTAAAATAACGGAGTTATTTGAAGAAAAAGGCGGTATCGATTCTTTGCAACAAGATTGCTTAGCCATTTCGGCGTATAACAGGAATAATTATCTTCCTTTATTAGAAAAGTTCTATAACAGTCACAGAAAGACTCTATTTCGATTGATTTCATTATTAGAATTGGATTCAACGACTCAGGATGATTCTCTTATAAAAGCTTTACAATTTTTGTTGCTAAATGAAAATCGGAGAGTAGAACAGCTTCCTACTAATCTTGATTTATCATTCGCAAACGAGCAATGGAGACAAACTCTTCGAGTTGGAAAAGACTCTAATTTATTGTATCGTAAACGTCTGGAACTTTGTATATTTTCCTATTTGGCTTCCGAATTAAAGACAGGTGACGTAAGTGTACAAGGTTCTGAAAAATACGCTGATTATAGGAAACAGTTATTACCTTGGGAAGAATGCGAACCGATAGTTAAGGAGTATTGCGAAGAACTTAATTTCCCTTCATCTCCTACTAATTTTGTTAAACAACTAAAACACAAATTAACTTCTGTTGCCAATACGGTAGATTTAAATTATCCAAATAACGGACAAGTGATTATAACAGAAGATGGCGAACCTATTTTAAAACGATTAGCACGAAGAAATGTATCTACAAGTAGTAAATTATTAGAAAAAGAAATTATACAACGTTTACCAGAGCGAACCGTATTAGATATACTTTGTAATGTAGAACATTGGACTCATTGGACAAGACATTTTGGTCCTTTATCCGGATCTGATCCTAAATTAGAAAATCCTACGGAACGTTATATTGTTACTACATTCGGATATGGATGTAATTTAGGACCAACGCAAACAGCCAAACAT
>NZ_JBMOWC010000107.1:0-5115 GCF_049310765.1 Bacillus sp. PSXD-155
GACATTTAGTATCAAATATATTACTTTTACTATGAACTAAATGTGTTTATAGGAAATGTATAGATAAATAAAGTGCTAAATTGACTCTTATGCAGTAATTATCGTTCCATTTGTCTAAAAATTGAAAAAACATGTGTAGATAGATATCATTTAAAATACATATATAATTAATTTTAATTTTCCGACACGTTTTTTCACATAGTTCTTAAACTAGTTTTTTGCGTGCATTATGAAAAAATTGTACCGTGTCAATCTTAAAAAATTATATATCATAACTTTAAGAGAGGAAGGAAAACTATGAAGATGAAACGAAAAATCATTATGACAACAGCACTTGCAGCTACGTTAGCTACAGGTGCACTACCTACTACCTCGGTGTTTGCTGCAGAAAAGGAGGCTCCTATTCAACAAAAAGAGGCACAATTGAGCATTCAACCTTTTGCACAAAACAATTTGGAAACAGCCGTTCAAGCTGCCTTAAATGGTCCAGAAGTCAAAAAAATTAAAGTATTTGAACATGAATTTAATGTAAAAGAAATAGAAGTAGTAAATCTAGGTGCAGGAAAAAAATATGTTAAGGGGCAAATCTCTCATCATTTAAGTTTTCGTCCAGATGATCAATTTTATTATGAGTTTACAGTACAAGATGGAAAGGTACTAGATAAACCTGTATTTAATATTGATAGAGGTGGTTGGACACCATTTGCTGCTCCACTTTTATCAATTCTTGCTGCGTATAATGGAATTCCAGTTAATCCAAATGATTTAAATGCACTTGGTCAGCAGATTGGTAAAGTTATAGATGGAAGCTGGGAACATGCAGCCCAATCAATTGCAACTGTAGTTAGTCTAAGTTTTAATGAGTAGAATTTTTCAATTTTTATTAGCAGTGTAGAGATCCGCTTTTTGTAATCAGCCTTGTTATAAGAGATTCTAAAACAGCTATTAATAAATTTTTATCACTCAATCACATTATCTTGATTTGTTTACCACCTCATCATTCATTATATGTCACAAAATAGAAGTCTTTTTTAGGACTTCTGTTTTGTTTGTATTCAATACGATAAACAGTGGTTTTTTGGAGGCTATACTTCGAGTTTTCAAGAATCTGTTTGGCTATTAGGGACAATTTATAATAAAAAATTATTAAAGTCTCAAATAACTTACTCCCCCTACTGTTAATTATTTTTAAATACAAAAATTTATTATCTTAAGAATGAAAAACAATAAATATAGTAAAAAATCATCTAACAATTGTTTAAAGGTCAGGAGAGAAAAAATGAACAAAATAAAAATGAGAAATTTCTTTAAAATTAGCATCCTTACTTGTATTACACTAGCAAGTTTAAGTACACCATCTACTATTTTAGCTGATAGTCATCCAGGTTACTCCTATGAATCCAATATAGGATATCAAAATCCATCGTGGATGTCGAAAATAGAAGATTCAACAAAAATAAGTGAAATATCTATTCCAGGGACTCACGGTACAATGGCTTTACATGGAGCGAGTTTTCTTGATGAAAATTTGACAAGAAATCAAACTATGAGTTTATCCCAACAATTAAATTCCGGAATTCGATATGTAGATATGCGTGTTAAACGTGTAAAAGATTCTTTTGCAATGTATCATGGCGTTGTAAATCAAAAAGCTGTGTTTGAAGATGTATTAAAAGAGACCATTCAATTTTTAAAAGATCATCCAACAGAAACAATATTAATGCGCTTAAAAGAAGAAACTACTCCTGAAAGTGGATCTCTATCATTTGAGGAGATATTTTTAAAATATAAAAACGTTAATGCTTCATATTTTTGGGATCCTAATTCCGTACCAACTTCAGATAGAAATAACCCTACTTTAGGAGATACCCGCGGGAAAATTGCAATCTTACAAAACTTTACATCCACTCAATTGTACGGGATTGATTACGAAGGTTTGAATATACAAGATAAATTTGAAATTGGAAGCGGACCAGACGAAATATATACAAAATGGATTGCGATAAAAAACCATCTACAAAATACAAATACTAATTTTAATACTGGAAAAATTTATCTCAACCATTTTAGTGGTACGGGGGGCGCAGCCGCATTTTTAAATAATGTATATCCTTGGTTTGTTGCAAGCGGAAAAGAGAGTAGAAATACTGACAGTAGTCCTAAATTAATTCAAACGAATTCCACTAATGCGTGGAGTGATTTCCCTCGCGATAGAAACGGACAAGTATACTATGGGGGGATGAATACACTTGGGACCGAACTCTTACAACAAGGCGCAATTAAACATTCTGGTATCATCGCAGCTGATTTTCCCGGTCCAGGTTTAATTGATAGTATCATTAAATTAAATGGTATACATTCAAATGAAAAAGAAATATTAATTTCACAAATATCATCTGAATCTAGTCCTTTATCAGGGCAACAAAATCGATCCAGCCAAAACTTTAAAATTGATAGTTTACCTGTAGGTACCAAAGAATTAAAATGGGTTATTGAGCCTTCAGAAAAAGATTATCCTTCTACTATTTCTTTCAATGTAATGATTGATGTTTCCCTAGGAATAGATTCTACTCGTTGGAAAAATATTTCACATGAATCTAGGACTGAAGCTTACACAAATACTAAATATTATATTGCAAGTCCAATTGGTGCCTCTAGAAAATTCACAGTGAAAATATACGCTATTACAAATTAGAAAAAAAGAATCCCTATGGAATTCCATTGGGATTCTTTTTTAATTTCATTTCGTAAACATTAGGATGGCGTTTAAATTTTATCCCGCATTAATGGGCGCCCGTAAAAGCCCGATTGGTGAGGGATGATAATCAGTGGGGGATGAACAAAACCTTCACTGATTAAAATTTCACTTTATTAACATATTATTTAATCCATTAGATAATTATATTTGAAACAGCCCTTAATTTTTAAAGAGCAATCCAAAATTGTTAACTACCTTTTTCAGCTTATCATTTATTCAAAACTGGCTTCCAAAGCGATAAGGCAAAAATCCAATTTGAATCGCCATTTCCTTGATGATCTTGAACGGCTTCATACACTTTTCCCTCATGTACTACTCTATCACCTTTAGTATATACTTTTCTTGCATCCCATTTTTCATATGTGGAATCCTCTAACTTAGTAGTTACATTCAAAACATCACTTCTACTAGATTCATTTCCAGCTAAATCAACCGCTGTCACTACATATTTATACGATGTATTAGCCTTCAAACCTTTATCTATAAAGGATGTATTAGCTGCTGTCCCAATTTTATTCATAACCCCAGCGCTTTCTCTATATACAATATAATGGTCAACACCTACATTATCTTCCGACGGACTCCACATCAAATCAACAGTTGTCGCTGTTGTACCCATACTATGTAATCCTTTTGGTTGAGTCGGAGCCTCTTTATCTGGGATTGCATGTGTTGTCTTAACCTTTAGTTTTTCACTTTCTTTTGATATGTTTCCAGCAGAGTCTAATGCCTTTATTGTATAGGTATATTCCGTATCTGCTTTTAACTTTTTATCAATAAAAGTTGTACCTGGTACCGTATCAATTACTTCTCCATTACGTAACACTTGATATTCTTTTACACCTATATTATCAGTAGAGGCCTTCCATGTTATTTCAACACTATTGGCAGAAACTTTAGAGGCATTTAATTCAGTTGGTTGACTTGGAGCTACTGTATCAGGTGTTTCATTATTTACTAAATTTACATCAATTACATTATAAAAGGCATTTGACGTATCTGCTACATCCCATACAGCTAAAATAACATGATAACCATTACGATCAGTTGGCACATTAATTGTATGTGTTAAATTATTTGATGCAGCCGAACCGTCATGTTTCACAGTTCCGATTGGTTCTAATTCAGCACGTGTTAATGGTTTGTTAGGGTCCCATCCCTTTTTTGTAATGTAATAATGCCATTTACTTGTAGAATGTGCAGCTGTATATTTCCATGTAAATGTATTTACTCCACCTTTAATTGTGTTTTTGAACCAACGATTTGATGTTTGTTGGTCAAGAATACCTCCAAACAATCCTCCTGCCGAAGCAATTTTCCCATCAATCGGTCCACTATCTGGAAATCCTTTAGGTGCTTCTAGACTTTGAGGTTCGTACATTACATTTCCACAATTTAAATTTAATGCCCCATAATTCTGACTACATAAAGCAGCACGACTACTCGGCTTTTCAACAAACCCGTGTGCATACGCACTTTGAGGAGTCATTGTGATTGCTGTCATGCCTGCAGCCAAAACACAAGCACCAATCCCCTTTTTACTTGTTCTTAATCTTTCCAATTTAGATGTTAATTTCAATTTCATTTTTGTCCCCCCAATATATTGCTTTCGCTAATATAATAGCAATATAGGGATAAACGAACAAATCGTCAATTAATATGTTAATATCTCTCATAAATTGGTACATTTATTATTATTTTTAATCTCCTATAAAAATAAAGTAAATACAATTAAGCAATTTTGTAACATTATGTATTAAAAGAAGAATAAAAACTCCATTTAATTTCACAAAAAATTCAAATATTAAAACAAAAAATTCCTCATGTAGGAAAAATAAATTTTTTATATTACAAAAAGCAAAAAAGTCTGGAAGAAACCGATTATATCCGTTTCTTCCAGACTTCCGCTACTTTTATACTACTCACAAATCCTTTAACCTTAAACATATACACTTGAGGTTAAAACACATATAATCGCCCTACTAATTCAAACTAACGCTTAATTACTTATAAAATAACTTAAGGTATCTAGCTTAACTGTATTTTCTTTATTAATAGCCATTTTCTATCCTGTATTTCCTTACTTTAAACAGATTATCAAGAGATTGTTAATATTTAAGAAAAGAGAAAAGATTTAAAAATCCAATTTCAATTATCATATTCCGATTATTTATTGTGTTATTTTTATCTAATAAGGTACAGAAACAAAAGATGAACTTCAGTTTGCTTGAGAAACGTTCTTAGGGTGAAACGTTTAAAGGGTACTTTAGTACTGAGTTTTTATTAAATGTTCCTGTACCTAATATTTAAATTAACGTATGTCAAAATATTTTACAATACGTGTATTAAACGTTACA
>NZ_JBMOWC010000108.1:0-5050 GCF_049310765.1 Bacillus sp. PSXD-155
CAATACACTCAAATTTATACTATAAAATCATTTTAATATGAAAAATTGGAATGAAAAGAAAGGAGAGGAATATGAATAAAGATGTCGCTTTGAAATGATTATTATCATTTCATTAGGAGTTGATGTAAAAAGATGAAGAGATACGAAGAATTGGATTCTATAAGAGGGATTTCTTCATTAATAGTAATGATCGGTCATCATTTAATGATTTTTTCAGCATTTCAAAATTACAGTTATGAAGATAATAAACCATTTGTTGTGTATCTATTAAAAGAAACGCCTGCTCGTCTTATTTTTAGTAGTGGTAACGAATCTGTTATTATCTTTTTTGTTTTGAGCGGATTTGTTTTGTATGAATCTATTCAAAAAACCTATAGTAGCTATGGGTCATACCTTTTAAAACGTATATGCAGAATATATATTCCCTATATTGTGGCAATAATTATAGCTATTATATGCCAGGCTACAATTAGTGAATATGGTATTTCTTATTTAAGTGAATGGTTTAATCGCTCATGGACGATTGAAAGTTCTCCAAGCTTAATAGCGCAACATATTTTATTGGTTGGGAAATATAATACAGATGCATATAACGGTGTGATTTGGTCACTTGTCCATGAAATGCGAATATCAATAATTTTTCCGTTAATTTTGATGATTTGTTTACGAAAAACGTTAAGGTGTTCATTACTATTATTGTTTAGTTTTAGTATATGTTCTGTCGTAATATTATTTTTGTTTCGCTCGGGCTTAACATTAACAAGCTATGCATTAACGTTGCATTATACGGTGCTGTTTTTATTGGGGGCACTAGTTGCAAAGTATAAAAATAATTTAATAGTTTTTTATAGTAATTGTACTAAAAACACGAAAATTGCATGGTTTTTATTTGCGATTTTACTTTTTATGTATGAAGGACTTATTGGAGAAATTAAAGTACTCAATAATTTTATATTTCGAGACTACGTAGTGGCGATAAGTGCAAGTCTATTTGTCATATTAAGTTTGTCAATATCAACTTTGTCATCCTTGCTACGCAATAAATACTTGTTATATTTGGGGAAGATTTCTTACAGTCTTTATTTATACCATATTATATCGTTGTTTTCCCTTATATACATTTTCCATGAAATATTACCGTTGCCTATTATTTTAATTTTTTCACTTATATTTTCGTTTATACTTGCAATACTTTCGTATATATATGTAGAAAAATTTGCATTCAGAGTCGGAAAGTATGTAACAAAACAAGTGGATAGAAAGAAGAGAGGGGTATCTGTAAAGAGTGACTTGCAGGATGTTATTCAGAAAAGGGCGGTGAAATAATTGAAGCAAGAAATGAGTATAAAAGATTTTCAACAATTATTGAAAAGAAGATTCGTAACGATTATTTTAACGATGTGTTGTTTAACCGCTTCTTTAGTTCTTATCTCTATGTATGTTTTAAAGCCGTCATATCAATATTCAACGCAAATTCTTGTTGGGAATTTAGATGAGTTTAATAAGGAAAATTCAACAAATAAAACACAAGAAAATAAGCAACTAGTAACATCGTATGTTGATATTTTAAAAAGCCCATTAATTATTTCAACAGTCAAAAAAACTTTGAAATTAGAGCAATCAAGTTATGAATTAGCACAAAAAATCTCGGTAGTGAATACGGACAATTCACAAATTGTAACTGTCACAGTAAAAGATTCCAATCCGAAAGTTGTGAAAGACATTGTAAAGACATTGGCAGAGCAATCACAACAAAGTTTTCAACAGTACACAAATGTACAAGGTGTGAAAGTGTTGACGGATCCTGAGTTACAGGAACAGGCTGAAAAATTATTTCCGAAATTTCAACTGATCATTCCTATTTCTTTAATTGTTAGTTTTTTTGTTGGGATAGGTTTAGCTGTATTTCGAGATTATTTTGATGAACGTATATACACGGAACAAGATTTAGAGAAAATAACAACAGTCTCTGTTATTGGTCACATAAATGTGAAACCGAATAGAAAACAGAAATCTACAGAGATTGATAAACAATCATCTATATATCGAGGTGAACATGTCGATGTTTAGGACAAAGAAACAGCTGCCATTCGATTTGCATGATGATCTGATGAAAGAGCAGTTTTATACGGTGTATCACGAGCTGAAAAAATCTGGAAAACAACTATTCACAGTTAGTTCAACGAAGGACAGAGGGGTTGTTGCCTCACTTATAGTAAATATGGGTCTAGTGTTTGCAGAAATGAAGAAAAAGGTGTTACTTATTGATGTGAATTTTTCTGACCCTAAATTACATGTATTATTACAAAGTGATCACATGATAACCGTAAACGATATAATAAGCTCTTTCCCCTGCAATTATGAATCTTTTTCTAGTAATTTGTCTAAATACTTATATTGTATTCCTGCAAAAAAAACAGTACACACAGGGACGCCCTTAGTTGCTATGGATGAATTTGATAATGCGATTGCTAAGTGGAAAGAAGATTTTGATTACATTTTCTTTTATTCTTCTGAAGTATTTGATCTTCCTGCTACGCACATTATTGCAGAGAAATGCGATGGAATGGTCTTAGCAGTTAAAAAGCGAAAAGATTCACTACGTACAGTGCAAAAAGTAATAGCGGATATAAATAGGAAAGAATGTGAATTAATAGGTATAATTTTATATTCTTGAATGTGGGGGTAACGATCCATGATTCGTGAAACAAATCAAGCCAAGTTGTATACGATTCCGGCTCAAGAAAAGCCTAGCATATTGAATCGAAGTGTAAAACGCTTGTTTGATATTATATTTTCAATCATATTGTTACTATTAACGATACCAATTATGTTGTTCTTTTGTATTATGATTACTTTAGAAACATCAGGGGCTCCAATTTACTTTCAAGAACGTTTAGGTATAAACGGGAAGAAGTTTAATGTATTTAAATTAAGATCAATGGTAAAGGATGCTGAAATAAATGGCCCACAATGGGCAAAAGAACATGATTCAAGAATTACAAAAGTTGGATTGTTTATAAGAAAAACGAGAATTGATGAATTACCACAACTTTTAAATATTTTAAGAGGAGATATGTCTTTTGTAGGCCCTAGACCAGAGAGAGAGTTTTTTTATAATGAGTTTGATACGTTTATTCCAGAATTTAAGGATCGTTTAATGGTAAAACCAGGATTAACAGGATGGGCACAAATAAATGGAGGATATAATCTTGATCCAAAGGAAAAGTTGAGGCTGGACATGGAGTATATTGAAATGAAAACATTTCGGATGGACATCCGTATTTTATGTAAAACCGTTTTAATTGTATTGAACGGTAATGGTGCAAGATAAATATATATGTAAACAAACAACATATGTAAGTAGGTTACTTGCAAAGGAGAACTTGTATGGGTAGATCTATTCTAAACAATATTATCCATCTATTTTATAGTACGATTTTAGCTAACCTTCTTCAGGCCGTCAGTTTAATTGTTTTAGCAAACTTTTTTAACGCACAACATTATGGGATGTTTAGTGTTGCCATAGCAGTGACGTTTGTTATGTTATTTTTTACAGACTTAGGACTTAGTAATACGTTTCTTCGAGAAGGGGCAAAAGATGGAGCAGATTTAGAGAAGATTTTATCATCGTATATAAAAATAAGGATGATTCTACTTATTCTTATTTCTATAATCGGTTATATTGTTATTCATTATATGTATGCGGATAAAAATTTAATTTATATGATGATAAACGTAATGTTTTTCATGTTAATAGGATTAACTTGGCAAAACATAGGAATTGCCTATTTTCAACTGACGGAACGTATGAAGTATATAGCGCTCATTAAAGTTGTATCAGCATCGGTTGTCATTATAATTACATGTTTTTGTATTTTCGGAGAGTTACCGGTGTATGTAACGGCTCGCTTATATGCTTTTGGGTATATGATCGGTGGTTTATTCAGTATATATATCATGAGAAGAAAGACGAAAATGAATATGAAAGTCGTAATTCATAAAGCTTTATTTTGGCAATTAACTCCCTTTATTATTAGCGGTTTTTTAATAATGAGTACGCCACAATTAGCACCTATCTTGCTTAACTATACATTGCCATTAAGTATGGTAGGTGTTTTTGCAGTGGCGTACCGGATGCCGGCAGCTTTATATCAAGTACCAGGGGTAATTGCAGGTGCATTTTTTCCAGTGCTCTTTAAGCATTATAACCAGAATAATATAGAAGAGCATACGAAATTAAATTTGCTTCAAATTAAATCAATGGCGATTGTAGGAATATGTATGACGATCGGTTTATATCATTTAGCACCATACTTTATTTCTATATTTTTTCATGAAGAATGGAGCAATGCAGTAGAGCCACTCCAAATATTATCATTTTTTATTGTGCTACAAAGTTTAAATATTGCTATTGCTGACGGTTTAACGACGAGTGGATGTCAAAATAAGAGAACTGTTGTGCAGTGTGTAGCATTGGTGATAGGTGGGGTTATGCTTTATAGCTTTAGTAGTATTGGTGGAGTGATAGGAGCGGCATATGCTATGGTTTTATTTGAAATCGTCGCTTTAGTGGGATACATAGCGGTAAGTGTAGTGAAGAAAAAAATTGTATTCCAAATTGTAATACCGTATACAATTTATTTTGGTGTAACCTTTATTGGAGTGCAATATATATTGCATACATATCATTTAATTGCGCTTGTTCTTAATATACTAATCGTAGTAGCTGCCATATTCCTATATGATTATGAGCTGAAAAAACTTCTTCTTTCTTTTATAAGAAAAATACGCAAAAAGGATTATATTACGAAACAGGGGATATAGCCTATGGAAAATAATATGAAAGTATCGATGGGATGGATTATTCTTCTAATATTATTTGTTATGTTAAGTAAATACAATTTATATATTGGATTTTCATTGAAGATATATATGATTTTTTTAGTCATATATTTTTGTTTAACAATTAAAAACTTTCATATTCAAAAGTTATATTTTCATGAAGTTGTATTTTTACTGTTTTATTTCATTTATTGTTTAAGTGGAA
>NZ_JBMOWC010000109.1:0-4995 GCF_049310765.1 Bacillus sp. PSXD-155
TTCTTTTCTTCATATACTGTAACTTTTTCGCCTTTACTTGTCTTTCTAACAATAGAATAGTTTGTACCTGATCCGCTTCGAACATTTACCCCAATACCATTAATTTGAGCCGTTCCAATTACCTTTTCAACACTACCATTTTCAATTACTTGTAGCATATTTAGAATGAATGTTGCTGTTTCACCACGAGTTGTTGTTCCTTTAGGGTCGTATTGATTGTCACCCTTACCTCTTACAATACCTAGGCCATACAGTCTTTGTACGTCTTCTTTATAAATAATTTGGTCTTTGTCTGAGAATGGTAGGTTTACAACTGGTCCCCATATACCTTTATACTGTAAAGCCTTGTTTACAATAATTGCTGATTCTTCTCTTGTAATAGGTGTGTTTGGGTCAAAATAACCATCACCTCTACCTAGAATAATACCTGCACTTGCAGCACGTTTAATACCATCTCGTAAAGTTGAGTTTGCATCGTTTAGGTCTTTAAATGAAGCATCTCCAGCTGGCAGGTTTAGAGATTTAGAGATTAATTGAGCAAATTCGGCTCTTGTTATCGCTCTATTAGGTGCGAAAACTCCGTTTCCTTCCCCTATCATAATACCTCTTCTATTTAACTCTCGAATAGCTTCTTCATACCAACCTCCTGTAATGTCATCTTTTGGTTGATAAAGATTATTATAATACCCCTCAACGCTATTTACGAATACATCCCATTGCCCATTATTAATCATGTTAGCAGGGCAGATTTTACCGCTCCATTTTTGGTGTTTTACAATGTTATTTAACGGTACACCAGTTTCTTTCATTAAATAAGCTACAAGTTTCTTAGCGTTATCTACCGCTTTACTGTAGTTTCCGTCACTGTTAACTGCGATTTCAATTGCAATAGATTCTCTATTACCTGGACCATCACCGTCTCCTGCGTGCCATCCGTTCTCGTTTAATGGTAGGTGTTGATAAATCTCTTTATCGTCTACTGTAAAATGCCACGATGCAGCTCGGTCTGTGTTGCCTACTGCTTGGTTATATAGGTATTGGGCGTGGTTTCTAGCACCTGCTCCTACACTTGTATTATCAGTCTCATGAATTGTAATGTATTTTGGACTCATATAGTTTTGAGGACGAATATTATCGTTACCTGCTGGAACAATCCATTCAGTGAATGGAACACCATTTATTGTACTAGAGGTGCTAGGTGATATGGGAGACAGACTACGTTTTGTTCTGTTTGAATTGTTAGGAACAGTTAGTGTACCTGTTTCTTCATGAATACCTTCTGAACGTTGAAGACTATCTACTTTCTTATTGTCGACAGTACCTCCACCACGTCCGTCTACCTCTTCAAAACTAGCTTCAATACTTTTTAAAGCCTGTTCATCTGATGTTGTTTTGCTTTGTTCCTGAACGTTTGTAGGTTGCTTATTGTTTACTAATTGTTGTTCCTCTGCAAACGATACCAATGGTGAAGATAATACCGTTAATCCTGCCGTGAATGCTACTAATTTTTTATTAAATTTAATGTTCATTTCTATTTTGGTATACCTCACTATTTTAATAGATATACCTTCCTCCTTGTACTTCTTTTAGTGTGAATGTTAGTTTAAATAATGGTAGCCTGAACCCTCAATATAACAGATTGATTTTACATTTCATATGTCAAACCGACATCTATAAGTCCTACTTGAAATGCTAGTACTTTAGAATTATAACACAGCACGATTGCAATACTCCCAAGACTCTTGCAAGTAATCTCCTAATCTTAGATATACTGATAGTATGACTCTAGAAAAGGGCAGGATCACATCGTAATCAAGCTAACAAAATAAAATCCCCCCCTAAATGGAAATTTTGTGTTTTTATAGTACCTAAGTTTATTTTTATCGTTTTGGGGAACAACAGATTTTTTAACTTGATAGCAATGCGGCAGGATCCCTATTTACAATAACAAACGAATTAAAAGAAAATAAAAAGGAATGAGCCCTGTCCAATACAGAGTTCATTCCTCAGTAACTGCTTAAAATATGTGTCTAACTTTTTGGGATCACTTCATTTGAAGATCCTTATAAATTCGTTATCTTACAGGTTCTATAGATGAGATCCGCCACTTGCATCGAGTAATTGACCAGTTACCCAACGGCTGTCTGAGGAAGCGAGAAAGGCGGCAATATCTGCCACATCCTCGGGTTCTCCCCATCTGTTGAAGATTGAAAGACCAGCCGCATATTTTTGTCCATCAAGGTTTTCCAAAGTCTCAGCATTCATCTCTGTATTAATAATTCCAGGCTGGATGGCGTTTACCGTAATATTACGGCTCCCTAGTTGTTTGGCTAGAAGGCGCGTAAATGTGTCGATAGCACCTTTGGACATACTGTACGTGAAGACACTTGGAGAAGCTGCACGTGTCACAAAAGATGAAATATTAATAATGCGTCCTCCATCTTTTAAACGTGGCAAAGCTTGTTGAGTAACAAAAAGTGGTGCTTTGACATTAATCTTCATTACCTCGTCAAATGATTCGTCCGTCGTCTCTTCTAAACTGATAATTTGACCAATTCCAGCATTGTTGACAAGAATATCGAATCCTTCACTGCCCATATATTCCTGAATAGTGTCATCCAAAGTAGTAAATAAATCTTGAATACCATCTAGAGTACTAAGATCAGCACCAATCGCGCAAGCATTTCCTCCGCTTTGCTCGATCTGGTGAACAACTGCTTCTGCCTCATTACGTCTTTTCCCGTAATGAACGACGACAAAGGCTCCCTCTTGTGCCAGACGCAATGCAATACTGCGCCCAATTCCTCGACTTGATCCTGTAACTAAAGCTATTTTGCCTGCTAACTTACCCATGCTCCCATCTCCTTGTTCAAACATAGTTATATTACATAGATAGTTATATCATGGAACATTATTTGAAATGTTGCTCTCCTATTCGGTTTCAAGGGGGCAATTGCTTCAGATAACTTAGTTCATCCCTTGGGTGCCTGCATTGCTTATATAAATCCTGAAAACTTATTTATGCGCCCTTCATAATGCATTAAACATGGATGTAGAAGACATTGTACAAGTCCTCCAGCAAATCTTACAGTTGATTGAGAAAAATGGTCGGAAGTCCCATCGGTATAAGAAGAAAACGGTATTTGATATCCTTGGTGTGGTATATGAGTGTACACAGAAATCATGTGCTGCGTAGAATAATGAAATTTTTAAAAATAGGTCTGCGAAGGCTTATTTGAATATGTCTAATATTCTTGTAGAATATCGAAAGTTTAGGCGAAAAAACTCTATTTTATTACATATGTTCTTTAGTGCTCTTAGCTTGATGGTGATGGGGTCCCGCCACACATCCATCAACTTAACGTATATTTTTATACAAAATGCGGTCTTTCCACGTAGTTTTTTATTATCTTTTATAGATGTTATAAAAGTAGGCACGTCAAATAAACCCTGACGGGTTTCAAATTTTTCGCTATGCTACCTGATGGGCAGAAGTGGTATACTCATACACAACACCTAAAATATCAAAGACTGTTTTTTTCTCATATCTGTGAGATTTTCGTCCGTTTCGCTGTAGGAGGTTAAACAGACGAAGGAGAATCTTTGATAATTCTTGGGTGTTTTTATGTAGTGCTTGATGAAAAAGTAAGAAATAATCTTTAATTATGTACATCGCTTTATATTCACTTAGTTCTTTCTGTTTCTTACGTAATAGGAGTTCTCTCATTTTAAACATAGTAGAAGAACATAATAGAATACTAATGAGTTGTCCATAAAGGTGGCATTCTAATCGCTCTTGTTTAATAGATTTACAACGATGAATTCGAAACCAAGATTTCCATATTTTAAATAACAGCTCAATTTGCCAACGCAGTGAATATAAATCATAGATTTTCTCTTTCGGTACCCATTCCGTAGGAATGTTTGTCATATATACCGTAATTCCTTGTAAAAGTTTCGTACGATCTGTATATGTAATCCCTTTTTTCTTTTCACGAATAGCTCGATCATGTAGACGTTTCTGTTTTTGCGCCTCTGTACATCTATAAACCACAATGCGAGTGGGTAGTTTGTCTTTGCTCCCTACATATACATCTTGTAATTCATAAACTTGGCCAGGTTGTAATTGGTTCATGATGTCTTCCAAATGAATTTGTATATATACCGGTCTCAATTGAGCAGGTTTTGTTTTAAATACCACTGTTTCGAATTCTTTTCTATATATTTTAGTTGGTAATTTAAGACGCGATAAATAATACCCTTCCTTATCTTGGATTGATTTAAAGTCTTGTAAACGAAAATACCCTAAGTCACGAATATATAGTTCATTCTTTTGTGTCATGTCCATTCGAGTCGCCCCATATGCCTGATCACTTCGTTTTCCTGGTTCAATTTTCACATCAGAAAACTCTCCACTCAACAAGTCATACTCTAATTGAATTTTTACACCAGCTGTATGACTACAGCCTCCGGCACCAGGATAAGTAGCTGCGAATCGATCTGGAACTTGAAAGGTTGTAGAATCAAGGATGCGAATCCGCTCAAAGTAAGCAGAAAGAGAATGAGAAATTGTAGATGATCCTCCAATTTTAGCTTGTAGAAGTGTAGTAAATACAGTTCGAAAGAAGGCTACAGAAGCCGAGTTAAATCGTCGATTCAGTCCCTCAGGACTTAATAAAATTCCTGTTGAAGTTTCTAATTGACTACAAAGTTGAGTAAGAGAGGTTGTAGCGATTTGTTGATTTAACCATACACACAAAGATAAAAAATGGTGCCCATGGCACTTACGTTTTCGTTTCATTCCACCTGCTTCTATAGCTAATTGATTAAGTGTAGCGGGAGACATATATCGATATAACTCTTCGGCAAATAAAGACAGCTCTTGTTTTTGATGCATATTCATAAAAAGCACGTCACCCTTTCTCATTAACATAAGAGAATAGTAACGTGCTTTTAAGTTTAAGAATAGTCTATTTTCTTAAGTTGATGGATGTG
>NZ_JBMOWC010000110.1:0-4907 GCF_049310765.1 Bacillus sp. PSXD-155
GAGGTGATATTTTGCGAAAAATCGGTTATATACGTGTCAGTTCAACTAGCCAGAATCCTTCAAGGCAATTTCAGCAACTGAACGAAATCGGAATGGATATTATTTTTGAAGAAAAAGTTTCCGGAGCAACAAAAGATCGTAAGCAACTTCAAAAAATGTTAGAGGATATACAAGAAGGTGACATCATTTATGTTACGGATTTAACTCGGATTACTCGTAGTACACAAGATTTATTTGAATTAATCGATAACATACGGAGTAAAAAAGCAAATTTAAAATCCTTAAAAGATACATGGCTAGATTTATCAGAAGATAATCCCTACAGCCAATTCTTAATTACGGTTATGGCGGGTGTAAACCAATTAGAACGTGATCTTATCCGTATGCGGCAACGTGAAGGGATTGAATTGGCTAAGAAAGAAGGAAAGTTTAAAGGTCGGTTAAAGAAGTACCATAAAAATCATGCAGGAATGAATTATGCAGTAAAGCTTTATAAAGAGGGAGATATGACTGTAAATCAAATTTGTGAAATTACAAATGTGTCTAGGGCCTCATTATATAGAAAGCTATCGGAAAGGAACAGTTGATGAGTTATAACCAGAATCAGAAATATATAATAGAAAGTAAGTTTCATATAGAGGTGGAATTATATGCCTAAAATTGACAATATGTTAGCAATTCTATGGATGCTTCGTTCAGGTGAAAAAATTACTGCAAAACAAATTTCAGAAAAGTTAGAGATGAATATAAGGACTGTGTATCGTTATATTGATACACTTTCAACAAGTGGCGTACCTATAATTTCAGAACCAGGACATAACGGTGGATACACTTTATTGAAAAATTTTATTGAGGCTCCTCTTTTTTTTGATTTTGAGGAGCAAACTTCACTATTTCACGCTGCTGTTTTTGCAGAAGAAGCCGGATATTATGGAGGTGAAGCACTAAATCGGGCCATTTCAAAACTAAGTAAATACTCAAATCAAGAGCAGGAAACAAAGATAAACCAACATTTAACTAGTCTTGAAGTAATAAGCCGATTAAGTTCACTCTCTATGGAACCTTTTTTGAATGAGTTGGAGCAGGCCGTAGTTGACGGGTACTCAGTAAAAATTCTTTACCATAAAAGTGGCGAAAAGCAATTAAATTATAGATTGGTCGATCCGTACAGAATTATCTATTGGAATAATAAGTGGTATGTGATTGGATTTTGTCATCTTAGGAATGATATCCGTAGTTTTAGAGTAGATCGAATTGAAAGTCTAATGCTAACCGAAAATAAGTTTAAACGGCCAGAAAATTTTTCAGCACGTGACTTTTTTATAAAAAATCTTCTTCCAACTATAGAAGATAAAGAAGGGATTATTTCTTTGGTTATTAATGGGGATAAAAGTGTATTGGCTGATATTTGCCAACATTGGTTTTTAGGACATTATTTACAAGAGCGGACTTCAAATCAAGCAGTTTTTCTTCTTGAAAAAGATATAATACATACATATGTACCTTATTTACTTTTACCGTACAATAAATCTATTAAAGTTATTGAGCCAATAAGCCTTAAGAAAAGACTTGTTGAAGTTCTGTCGGAATTAATAAAATTTCATCAAGTATGATAACTTCCCTGACGTTAACTGTCAGGGAAGTTATATTATAATAGCTATATCAATTGTGATTGGAGTGTTATTGGATGCAAACAAAAAAAGCTTTTCTATATGTATTTAATACAATGTCGGACTGGGAATATGGATATTTAATTGCTGAACTAAACTCAGGAAGATATTTCAAAAAAGATTTAGCACCTTTAAAAGTAATTACAGTAGGAGCTAATAAAGAAATGATTACTACTATGGGAGGACTGAGCATAAAACCAGATATTTCCCTTGATGAATGTACTCTTGAGAGTAAAGATCTTTTAATTTTACCAGGAGGGACTACTTGGAGTGAAGAAATGCATCAACCTATCTTGGAAAGAATTGGCCAAGCTTTAAAGCTTGGCACTATTGTTGCTGCAATTTGTGGTGCAACTGATGCCCTCGCGAATATGGGATACTTGGATACTAGAAAGCATACAAGTAATAACTTAGAATATACTAAAATGGTATGTCCTAACTATAAAGGAGAAAAGTTTTATGAGCTGGGATCTGTGGTATCTGATGCGAATTTAGTTACTGCATCAGGAATAGCTCCTCTGGAATTTGCAATGGAGATACTGAAAAAAATAGATGTATTTACACCAGATGCATTACATTCATGGTATAACCTAAATAAGACTCATAAACCTGAATACTTCTTCCAGTTAATGAATTCAATAAATAAATGAAGTAACTGAAAAGCTCAATTTCTCTATTTTGATTTGTAGAGAAGTTGGGCTTTTTAATTTGGAATTTCCTTATCGTTGTAAATCCGCATTTTCATGACGCTACCCCTACAAGAACTCCAACGGGCAAATTCTTCTTAACTGTCATGGCTGCCTTTAGTGAATTAGATCGTGAAATGATTAAAGAAAAACAACATACGGGAATAAAGCTAGCAAAACAAAAAGGAGTATATAGAGGAAGAGTGAAGAAATACACAGATAAACATCCTGGCATGAACCATGCAATTGAATTACGAAAACATACCAATAAAACAGTAAAGGAAATATGTCAGATTACAGGAGTGAGTCAGGCCGCTCTGTATCGTAGATTAAAAGAACTTGAATAAAGTTCTGTTTTATATTTGTAATTAAATCCCAGAGTGGCCCCTCATCCCCCGAATCGTTTCCATACCCCACTAAGAAAGTTTCAAGAGGCGAAGAACCTTTTGAATCCTGGGACATCAACTGTGATGATGAAGTATTTCTTGGCTCAGCAACATTTGGAGACATAAAAGAAGAAGAATTTACAGAACAACAATTGCATCAACTTTGCGCTGAAATTAGAGAACGCTCATATGATAGGGCTTCCAAATAATATACTTGAATATTGTCCAACAGTTGAACTAACAGTAAAAGAATATGTATTCTTAGAAGCTATGAACCGTTCCAAAAAAGGAGAGGAGTTGCAACCATCTAAATGATGCATACACAAGAAAAATTTTATGAGAAGTTAATAGATGAGAAAAAAGAAGTAACGATTTTTCTAATAAATGGTGTCAGAGTACCTGGAAAAATTATCGCTGTTGATAAATTTTCGGTATTAGTTTTAAGCAATGGAAAGCAACAGTTCCTTTATAAACAAGCAATTTCGACTGTTTCTTTATAAAATGGGGTCCCACCACACATCCATCAACTTAAGAAAATAGACTATTCTTAAACTTAAAAGCACGTTACTATTCTCTTATGTTAATGAGAAAGGGTGACGTGCTTTTTATGAATATGCATCAAAAACAAGAGCTGTCTTTATTTGCCGAAGAGTTATATCGATATATGTCTCCCGCTACACTTAATCAATTAGCTATAGAAGCAGGTGGAATGAAACGAAAACGTAAGTGCCATGGGCACCATTTTTTATCTTTGTGTGTATGGTTAAATCAACAAATCGCTACAACCTCTCTTACTCAACTTTGTAGTCAATTAGAAACTTCAACAGGAATTTTATTAAGTCCTGAGGGACTGAATCGACGATTTAACTCGGCTTCTGTAGCCTTCTTTCGAACTGTATTTACTACACTTCTACAAGCTAAAATTGGAGGATCATCTACAATTTCTCATTCTCTTTCTGCTTACTTTGAGCGGATTCGCATCCTTGATTCTACAACCTTTCAAGTTCCAGATCGATTCGCAGCTACTTATCCTGGTGCCGGAGGCTGTAGTCATACAGCTGGTGTAAAAATTCAATTAGAGTATGACTTGTTGAGTGGAGAGTTTTCTGATGTGAAAATTGAACCAGGAAAACGAAGTGATCAGGCATATGGGGCGACTCGAATGGACATGACACAAAAGAATGAACTATATATTCGTGACTTAGGGTATTTTCGTTTACAAGACTTTAAATCAATCCAAGATAAGGAAGGGTATTATTTATCGCGTCTTAAATTACCAACTAAAATATATAGAAAAGAATTCGAAACAGTGGTATTTAAAACAAAACCTGCTCAATTGAGACCGGTATATATACAAATTCATTTGGAAGACATCATGAACCAATTACAACCTGGCCAAGTTTATGAATTACAAGATGTATATGTAGGGAGCAAAGACAAACTACCCACTCGCATTGTGGTTTATAGATGTACAGAGGCGCAAAAACAGAAACGTCTACATGATCGAGCTATTCGTGAAAAGAAAAAAGGGATTACATATACAGATCGTACGAAACTTTTACAAGGAATTACGGTATATATGACAAACATTCCTACGGAATGGGTACCGAAAGAGAAAATCTATGATTTATATTCACTGCGTTGGCAAATTGAGCTGTTATTTAAAATATGGAAATCTTGGTTTCGAATTCATCGTTGTAAATCTATTAAACAAGAGCGATTAGAATGCCACCTTTATGGACAACTCATTAGTATTCTATTATGTTCTTCTACTATGTTTAAAATGAGAGAACTCCTATTACGTAAGAAACAGAAAGAACTAAGTGAATATAAAGCGATGTACATAATTAAAGATTATTTCTTACTTTTTCATCAAGCACTACATAAAAACACCCAAGAATTATCAAAGATTCTCCTTCGTCTGTTTAACCTCCTACAGCGAAACGGACGAAAATCTCACAGATATGAGAAAAAAACAGTCTTTGATATTTTAGGTGTTGTGTATGAGTATACCACTTCTGCCCATCAGGTAGCATAGCGAAAAATTTGAAACCCGTCAGGGTTTATTTGACGTGCCTACTTTTATAACATCTATAAAAGATAATAAAAAACTACGTGGAAAGACCGCATTTTGTATAAAAATATACGTTAAGTTGATGGATGTG
>NZ_JBMOWC010000111.1:0-4720 GCF_049310765.1 Bacillus sp. PSXD-155
AATATGAATGTAAATGAAATTATGGTATCAAAAGATGAAAAAAGAATAAAAGAGCTTATGACAGAAATTGATACATTGCATACAGAAACTAATCAGTTATTAAAGCAGTTTGAGGTTAGAGTTAGTGCTAGTAAAGAAAAAGAATTATATACAACATTTCTTGAAAGATTTAATGAATTAAGAACACAACTGAAGAAAGTGGAAGATTTGGGGCAATCTAATAATGAAGAAGCATATGCTTATTATCTAAAAGAAGTTGAACCAAATATGAAAAAGACAACTCAGGCAATTGGTGAACTTATCCTATATAATAATAATAATGCAGAGCAATTACAAAAAAATAATACCGACAGTGCAACAAGCACAATAATGATGTTTGTTAGTATTTCCATTATAGCAATTGCAATCGTTATTTTTATTGGATATATCATTAAAAATGCGATTAAACAACCAATTGTATTACTACAAAGGGATATGCAACAAGTATCCAAAGGTGACCTAACAATCCGTACTTCTTATAAATCAAATAATGAATTGGGAAGCATTGTGAAATCTTTTAATAGTATGTTAGATAACTTGCAACAATTAATTGGTGAAGTAAAAATCACAACTCAAGAGGTTATTTCTTCTACCAATGGAATGTTGCAAGATACTAAACGAGCATCTCGTGTATCAAGAGAGGTTGTTCAAACTATTTCTGAGATCGATAAAAAAATAGAAGGACAAGTTACTAGTATTCAAGAAAGTTCATTATCAATGGAAGAAATAGCGACTGGAGTTCAAACAGTAGCTGAATCTTCGGCAACGGTTACAGAATTGGCTGTCACAACAACAGAACAAGTCAATTCTGGTAGTGAAGTAATAAAACAATCGATACTTCAAATGAATAGTGTTCATGAGGTTGTTGAAGAAACATCCACAGTAATTGATAGACTTGTTACACGTACACAGCAAATTGATAGCGCTCTGGACGCTATCACTAACATTGCTGAACAAACTAATCTTCTCGCCTTAAACGCTGCGATTGAAGCAGCGCGTGCCGGAGAAAATGGAAAAGGATTTGCAGTAGTTGCAGCTGAAGTAAGGGATTTAGCAGAGAAATCGAAAGAATCGGCAAATGAAATTAATCATTTAATACAATTGATTCAAACAGATACAAAAGATACGGTGGATGTCATGCAAAAGGGCCAACAAAAGGCTACAGAAGGAAAAGAAGCTGCTTATCAAGCAGATCAAGCATTCTCATCTATTATGGTGGCTATTAATAAAATCACTAGCCAAATTCAAGAGGTATCTGCAGCGACAGAAGAAATGTCTGCCGGTACAGAAGAAGTTAATGCTTCTATATCAAGTGTTTCTGAAACTGCAACACAAATAGCTAAAGAAACCACTCAAACTGTACAGTCAATCCAATCACAAGCAGCATCAATTGAGGAAGTATCGAGTCAATCTAACAAAATAAAAGAAAAAGTAGAAGCATTATCAGAATTAGTTTCAAAATTTATTATTGAAACTAAAAAAGCTGGAAAATAAAATAGGTTGAATATTATAAAAAACTACAGGTTCTTAATCAATTACAGACCTGTAGTTTTTATTATGATTTACCTATTTTTCAACCTTTGTCCTTCTTTTTTGTAAAACGAAGTGAAAGTAGGGATAGTTCAAATCTCTTCGAACATTAATTATACTCCCTGGTGGCGGCCACTTAAAAATAACACCTACAATATTTGTAGGTGTTATTTTTAAGTATTTAGGCTTGTAAAATGTTTCGTATTTCTTCTATATCAAAACTTGTAAACTTTGCAATATCTTCAATTGGCATTCCATTTTTATGCATTCCACAAATCAATTGAATTTTTCCTTCTTCAATCCCCTCTTGACGCCCTTCTTTCTTTCCTTCATTACGAGCATGAGCAAATTTTGCGGCTTCATCCATCAACGCTTTCTCCCTTGCTTCATACGCTTGTCGGAAAGAAGAATCTTGACTCATACGTTCCCATTTATTCATTTATAATTCAAGAATTTCTTGTATTTCTTCTATAGATAAATTCGTAAATTTCGCAATATCTTTTATTGGCATTCCGTTTTTGTGCATACCACGAATAAGCTGTATCTTCCCTTGTTCAATACCTTTTTCAATGCCCTTTTGTTCTGCATAAGCAAACTTTGCAGCCTCATCCATAAGAGCTTTTTCCCTTGCTTCATATGCTTGTCGGAAAGAAGAATCTTGACTCATACGTTCCCATTTATTCATTGCTTTTTGTAAAATAGGGTCTTGGTTCATCGCAATATCCTCCAATGTTTGGGTTAATTGTTCATCCTCATTCGCTGGAAGTAATAACAACCAACGAACAAATGAATCTTCCCAGGGATTTATTTGTTCATTCCGCCACTGTTGCATGAGTTTGGGAATCTCTACAATATGAACTTCAATATCATCACTTAACTTCTTTTGTTGCTGTTGATTCCATAGGATTCCTGTTGTATGAAATGCTTCATATTCTGGAAACATCACAAAGTTTAATAAATTAATCGTAATGGTTTTGTGAAGAGAACTATATGGCATTCCCTTTTGTAGTTGGGATGTATATAACCTTCCCCAGTAATACAAACTTCTCTTAATCATGTCATGATTGTTATTCAGCTGTATTTCTATATTTACCTTTGTTCCTGTATCTAATGTAGCGGAAATATCTAAAATCGATAATTTATCCTCTTCATGTTCTCGGTGCAAGTGTGGATCTTCTAGTTGTAACGAAACAATGGGTGATTCTAAAGAATCTTGTAACATCGCATTTAAAAAAGCAATGAGAATATCTTCATTTCCACTTGTACCAAATAATTGTTTAAAAGCAAAATCAATACGTAAATTCACTAATTGTTGGTTGGACATGGGTTTTCCTCTCCCCATCTCATATGATGTTTTTCTTTCATTGTACATAAAAGAGTGATCCATATGCAAATAAGCTCTTATATCCGTGGACATAAGAGCTTATTTGCTACCATACATAATTAACAGATCAGTTGACTTTCATAGAAATTGAAAGATTGCCTACTGGGGGTACCGCCACACATCCATCAACTTAAGAAAATAGACTATTCTTAAACTTAAAAGCACGTTACTATTCTCTTATGTTAATGAGAAAGGGTGACGTGCTTTTTATGAATATGCATCAAAAACAAGAGCTGTCTTTATTTGCCGAAGAGTTATATCGATATATGTCTCCCGCTACACTTAATCAATTAGCTATAGAAGCAGGTGGAATGAAACGAAAACGTAAGTGCCATGGGCACCATTTTTTATCTTTGTGTGTATGGTTAAATCAACAAATCGCTACAACCTCTCTTACTCAACTTTGTAGTCAATTAGAAACTTCAACAGGAATTTTATTAAGTCCTGAGGGACTGAATCGACGATTTAACTCGGCTTCTGTAGCCTTCTTTCGAACTGTATTTACTACACTTCTACAAGCTAAAATTGGAGGATCATCTACAATTTCTCATTCTCTTTCTGCTTACTTTGAGCGGATTCGCATCCTTGATTCTACAACCTTTCAAGTTCCAGATCGATTCGCAGCTACTTATCCTGGTGCCGGAGGCTGTAGTCATACAGCTGGTGTAAAAATTCAATTAGAGTATGACTTGTTGAGTGGAGAGTTTTCTGATGTGAAAATTGAACCAGGAAAACGAAGTGATCAGGCATATGGGGCGACTCGAATGGACATGACACAAAAGAATGAACTATATATTCGTGACTTAGGGTATTTTCGTTTACAAGACTTTAAATCAATCCAAGATAAGGAAGGGTATTATTTATCGCGTCTTAAATTACCAACTAAAATATATAGAAAAGAATTCGAAACAGTGGTATTTAAAACAAAACCTGCTCAATTGAGACCGGTATATATACAAATTCATTTGGAAGACATCATGAACCAATTACAACCTGGCCAAGTTTATGAATTACAAGATGTATATGTAGGGAGCAAAGACAAACTACCCACTCGCATTGTGGTTTATAGATGTACAGAGGCGCAAAAACAGAAACGTCTACATGATCGAGCTATTCGTGAAAAGAAAAAAGGGATTACATATACAGATCGTACGAAACTTTTACAAGGAATTACGGTATATATGACAAACATTCCTACGGAATGGGTACCGAAAGAGAAAATCTATGATTTATATTCACTGCGTTGGCAAATTGAGCTGTTATTTAAAATATGGAAATCTTGGTTTCGAATTCATCGTTGTAAATCTATTAAACAAGAGCGATTAGAATGCCACCTTTATGGACAACTCATTAGTATTCTATTATGTTCTTCTACTATGTTTAAAATGAGAGAACTCCTATTACGTAAGAAACAGAAAGAACTAAGTGAATATAAAGCGATGTACATAATTAAAGATTATTTCTTACTTTTTCATCAAGCACTACATAAAAACACCCAAGAATTATCAAAGATTCTCCTTCGTCTGTTTAACCTCCTACAGCGAAACGGACGAAAATCTCACAGATATGAGAAAAAAACAGTCTTTGATATTTTAGGTGTTGTGTATGAGTATACCACTTCTGCCCATCAGGTAGCATAGCGAAAAATTTGAAACCCGTCAGGGTTTATTTGACGTGCCTACTTTTATAACATCTATAAAAGATAATAAAAAACTACGTGGAAAGACCGCATTTTGTATAAAAATATACGTTAAGTTGATGGATGTG
>NZ_JBMOWC010000112.1:0-4665 GCF_049310765.1 Bacillus sp. PSXD-155
AAAGAGATTTTCATTGTGTAAGATGAAAATGTAAAGAAGAGTGAGAGGAGAAAAAATACTATATATTTCTATAAAAAAACAAATCAATTAATAAGACTTGTTTGGAGGAAAAGAGACATTACAAAAGTTAACATACATCTCAAACAAAGGATAGACTATTTTTTAGGTCAGAAAGCCGTGTGATTAGTTCCAAACAGCAAATAACCATTTATACAATATGAATAGGGGAGAGGATTATTTTGATGAAAAAGCATCGTCAAATTACATGTACAGGTTTAGCCCTTTTAATAACTGGAGGTTCCCTGTTTTATACAACTCCAACCTCAAGTGTAAAAGCGGAGTCCATTCAAAATGTATCTAGTTCGTTACAAACAAGCAACCAAAGAGATCGAAATTCCGTCAAAGAGGCCATGCAGGATACATTGAAGCTTGGATATCCAGGGATACTTGCTAAAACTTCTAAGGGTGGAAAAACATGGAGTTATGCGGCTGGTGTAGCGGATCTAAGTACCAAGAAACCAATGAAAACAGATTTTCGATTTCGAATTGGCAGCGTGACAAAGACGTTCACTGCAACAGTTGTACTTCAATTAGCAGGAGAAAACCGCTTGAGTTTAGACGATTCTATTGAAAAATGGTTGCCTGGTGTCATTCAAGGAAATGGATATGATGATAAACAGATTACTATCCGGCAATTATTGAATCACACAAGTGGTATTGCTAATTACACAAGGTCAAAGGATTTTAATATGATGGATACAAAAAAATCTTATACTGCTGAAGGATTAGTAAAGATGGGAATATCCATGCCTCCAGATTTTGCTCCAGGAAAGAGCTGGTCGTATTCAAATACAGGATATGTATTACTAGGAATTCTTATTGAAAAAGTAACTGGGAACAGCTATGCGGAAGAGATTGAAAATCGAATTATTGAACCACTTGAATTAGCGAATACATTCTTACCTGGAAATTCAAGCGTCATTCCAGGAACCAAGCATGCACGTGGATATATCCAATTAGACGGAGCAAGTGAGCCAAAAGATGTTACTTATTATAACCCAAGTATGGGGAGCTCGGCCGGAGATATGATTTCTACAGCTGATGATTTAAACAAATTCTTTTCTTATTTACTTGGGGGCAAGTTATTGAAAGAACAGCAACTAAAGCAAATGCTTACAACAGTCTCTACAGGAGTAGATGAGCTTGGTGATTCCGGGCTTGGAATTTTCAAAATGAAGCTTTCAAACGGTGAATCGATATGGGGGCATGGAGGAACCATTCCTGGCTTTTTAACTTTTGCTGGAGGCACACTTGGAGGCAAGCATACATTGGCAGTCAATTTGAACAGCCTTAAAGCTGATACTCCTGATCCTTTTAAAAATATTTTACTTGCTGAATTTAGCAAGTAGTCTAAAAGTAAAAACGGGTAAAATTTATCATAGTTTCATAGTTAAACAAATGAATGATGAAAACGATCAATTATTTAAGGAGGTAATTCCGTGATGAAAAATAAGCTAACTGGTGTGTTAGCCACTGCATTAGCGGTAACTATGATTCTACCAACAGGAGCGAAAGCATTTTCTGAAAGTAAGACTACTGTTGTAACTGGTGAAGAAGTAGCTAGTCAGGAACTGAAGAAGATTGCAGCAGAGAAGGCGGAGCTACTTACTAAGTCCCATGGGGCAGCTAGCGTGCAGTATGCACTAATTGATAATGGAAAACTTATTTTGTCGGGTCAGGCTGGCAAGAACGATATGGAAGGGGAAAAGCCGCTAACCAAAGATACTTTATACGGGATTGGTTCAGTCAGTAAAATGTATGCAACAGCGGCTGTAATGAAACTGGTCGATGAAGGAAAAGTCGATTTGGATGATCCTGTTGTCCGCTATGTTCCTGATTTTAAGATGAAAGACGGTCGATACAAACGTATTACACCGCGTATGTTATTGAATCACTCCTCTGGATTGCAAGGTTCTACGTTAGGTAATGCATTTTTATTTAACGATAATGATACCTATGCCCATGATACCTTGTTACAGGAATTGTCAAATCAAAACTTGAAGGCGGATCCTGGTGCTTTCTCGGTATACTGTAACGATGGCTTTACGCTGGCCGAAATTTTGGTGGAAAGAGTTAGTGGTATGAGTTTTACTGAATTTCTACATCAAAACTTTACAGGACCTTTAAAGATGAATCATACGAAAACACCGCAGGACAAATGGAGGGATGAAAATCGGGCTGGACTATATTTCCCGGCGTACCAAGGACAACTGCCAATTGAATCGGTGAATGTTATTGGTACGGGAGGTATATCTTCCACGGCAGAAGATATGGTGCGATTTTCACAACTATTTATGGGACAGGGAAAAGAAATCCTCTCTGATAAGGTAGTCAAGACGATGGAGCAAGAGGAATATAAGAAAGGAATGTGGCCGGGGGATGGTGATAATATTTTTAACTATGGTCTTGGCTGGGATAGTGTGAAACTATACCCATTCAGTGAATATGGGATCAAAGCTTTGACTAAGGGCGGCGATACGGCACTGCAACATGCTATATTAGTCGTGCTTCCGGAACAGAAAATAGCAGCGGCTGTATTGACATCTGGTGGACGGAGCTCTACAAATCAACTAATGGCAACTGAATTGCTGCTCGCTACGCTTAAAGAAAAAGGTACTATTAAGGAAATCAAGCCGAACAAATCCTTTGGTAAGCCGGTCAAAGTCAAAATGCCTCAAGGCGTAGCAAAGAAAGCAGGATTTTATGGCAATAGCGAAAATCATTTCAAAATTGAAATTACGAACAACGGAGAACTGTTCTTACCATCTAATCCAGAAGAAAAATATGTATATACTGCTGATGGAAGCTTTATTAATGAGGGGGGTACTTCCAAGCTCAACTTCGTAACCGAGAAGAATGGAAGAACTTATTTGAAGGAGAGCGCATATAAATCTCATCCAGGTTTAGGGCAAAGTGTGATGACTCACTATTTAGCTGAGAAACTAGAAGACAACGTGCTTTCGAAGAAAACCGCTGCTGCATGGGCAAAGAGGGAAGGTGTCAAGTTCTATCTTGTAAACGAGAAATTTAGTTCTATTCAATATCTCGTTCAACCGAAACTTCTTAGTACACAAATTACTCGCAAGGAAGGCCCAGCAGGCTATTGGGATGGCAGAAAAATTACAGGTCCGAATACCGCAACGCATCAGCTCCAAATTCCCGTAATGAATGGCCGTGATACAACGGAAACCCACTTCTATACAGAAGGTGGAAATGAATATATGAAGATGGCTGGGTTGTTATACGTAAGTGAATTAAATGTAAAACCAATTGATATAGGCCGATCATCCAAAGTTACGCTGGGAGCAAATGGGCATGCGAAATGGTTTACAATTCCGCAAGCGGCAGCAGAGAAAAGAATGACCGTGACGTTGCCATCAAAGGGTTCGTTTGCGGTGTATGATGAGAAGGGAGTTTGCGTCAACTTTAGCATTGTGAGTGGCAATAACAAGGTGAAACTGCCGAAGAACGGAACAATCGTATTCGCTGGGGCACCGAAATCGGAATTTGCAATCTCGGTGAACTAGCTACAATTTAAGATGATCTAAACAAAACCAGTACGGCACAGAAAAGATGTATTACTGGTTTTGTTTGTATTTATGCATTCTCAATGAAAAAACTTGAATAATATCAAGCTCAAGCACTATAAAAACATCAAAACTAGAAAATTAGTATCTCTAGAAGATGTACAGTTTTTTGGGATTTGAATAATTTTAACAGCGTAGAGAGATTAAATTTCTACTCTTTTTCTTCTTAATTGGGGTACGACCTCAATTAAGAAGGTTTCTTCAATTAATACAATGTGTATGTACATACACATTGTATTTTTATTCCATAACTTTTAAAATTTTGTTCACGATAGTTTGATATTGTAAAAAAGAAAATATGTGGCACGACATCACTTTGTTTTTTATACAGCTTTGTAATTAAACTATAATATTGTATTTTTTCTTCATTATTGAAATTAGTAATAATAAAATGTATTATTGAAAAGCACAATTTATAATTCAAGTAATCAAGCATATGTACCCATAAAAATTTGAACATTCAGAAATTATAATATTGTTTAAAAACGAGGTGAGATTCATAGAAACAGTACATATTAAGTGGTATGGCATGTATAGTATAAATGACTTTTATAATAGGGAAGAAGCTTCTAAGAAGGGGATATTTGCAATCTCTAGAGTATATGCTAAGAATGTAACATTGCTCTATATAGGACAAACCAAAAGAAGCTTTATACAAAAGATAAGAGAACTTAATAAAGAGTGGACTTTTGATGAGAGCGAATTAAAGATTACATTAGGAATAATAGAATTTCCTAGTGGTGAAATTTACTCTGAAAAGAAGGTAAAAGAGATAAAATCTCTTTTGATTTTACGACATACCCCATTAGAAAACGAAACATCTTTATTATACTATAGAGGGAAATTTAATTTAAAAATTATAAATAAGGGAAGAAGAGGCTTAATTGTTAAAAAGCTTTCTACAGGAGATCTAATGTGGACGTAATTGGAATCACCTTTGAATAAAATTGAAGGTTTCTTAAGTGCAGAAGCTTATCAATTTTTAATGTATTAAACTATTTTGAATAACATATGTCAG
>NZ_JBMOWC010000113.1:0-4597 GCF_049310765.1 Bacillus sp. PSXD-155
TCAGACACAGAAACAGACATAAAAAACGCCATCCTTTCCTATGATTCTACAGAAAGAATAGCGCATTTTTTCATTTTAGGGTGGCATTTCTTTTTATTAGTTTGATAGCGAGGCGACGATACCCCTTTATTATTTTTCAGACTTCGCTTGTTCTAAAATGTATGCTTCTTCTTGTTCCGGTGTCGCTAATTTGTATGCTTTACCAGTGCTGTTATTGTCCCATTCCCATAATAAATTATGCTCCTCAACCGATTGAGAGAAATCGCCTTCATACCAACGAACCAACATCTTAAGGTACTGTTCTTTATGTTGTAAGGTTCCACTATTACTTTCATCAATCGCTCGACGTACTTTTCCGATATTTTCTGGAGTCATTTTGATAAATCCTTGCTTTTCGTGAGATAATACTTTTTGATGAGTCATTTTGTGCATTGCATTGATTATATGACGATCAGAGTTGAGGTCAAGTATTACCTCTTCCCCTTTAATTCTCTCAGTCTGCTTTTCCTTAACGTCTGAACCTGCATACGTACCGACTTTGTAACCAGTAAAAATACCAACTGCTATAGCAATAACTAAGGTTGATGTGATTTTAATCCACTTTTTCAAACCTCTTACCCCCTTTTATTGAAGTGTACCATAAAAGAAGAACTGTATACCCATATCTATCTGTGAGGTCTACATAACGCATCATTATCAGTAGTCAATGATGCATGAAATTGTCGTTCTGGGGGTAATTAAAAATCTTAGCTTGATAGCGATGTGGTGCTACCCCTTATATGATATGAATTTTGTTTTTTATTCTTCTCCAAATAACCTTCCTCCCATATTATTAATCGATGTAATCATAATATCTTTTTAACGAAAGCTTGCAATGTAAAACTAATAGATTGTGTAGAACTTCAGAAATTAATTAATAAAATTAATCCCGAATATTCGGCTGAAGATTTGTATCAAAGGATAAAACCTGCAGAACGGAAATGTCCAACATGTAAACATGATTTAGTCATTCGTAATTCAAATAAAACAGAAAATAAGTTTTTTGGCTGTTCAAAATATCCCACATGTACATATACAGAACCAATTAATACATGAGCTGTGATGAAAATCCGGCTCTTTTTCCTTTTATTTGGGGGATTAATAGGATTACTGTAATAGATTGGTAATTGACTGAATTTATTTAAAAGTCTTTTTCAACAGAGTAAATAAGTTGCTTATCAGAAAATTATGTTATATTAACCCTGTTAAAAAACTATCATTAGGAGATGAAAAAAATGAGGAAATCCATATTAACATTAGGAGCAACTATTGCATTAACATTTGGAACTTTTGCCCCAACCAATAATATTGCAAAGGCAGCTACTAGTTGTTATGATTCTTATAAGTTTAATGAGACATTTAGTTCTGTCCAAGAAACTGACTATTGGGCACTGTGTAAAGGGAAATTAAAAGTTAAGGGTACTATAAGTGGAAGTGAATATTATGAGCCACAAGGTAACCGAGCTGTAGTAACTGTACAAATTTATCGTGAACAATGGGGACTAGATGAGTTTGTGGATGAATTTGATGTAGTTCTTTATGATGATGAGCCAGGTGACTTCAGTTATACTGTAGGGAAAACTGATTTAGCTAACTATTACTTGAAATTTAAAGCTAAAGAATATGAAGGTAATGGAGGGAAATGGACTTTCAAAGCAAAAGGAACAATTTCAACAAACTAGTTAATTTTTAATGTTGTCCAGCATGATAAATATATATTAGCGATTGAACCCTATTTTCCTATTCAAGGAGGATAGGGTTCTTATTTTTCCAAAAGTGTCAGTGTACTATTTGTAAATTTATTAAATTATATATGACGGTTTAAAATAGTACCTCTGTCATTCTCTTTATTTAAATAACACCTAAAAAATAGGGAAATTAATAAAAAAGATGTCATTATAAAATGACATCTAAAATAAATTGTCTGTTTGGCGGATACAATGTATGTTCTATCCTAAACGTTGCATACTGATGATCTGAATAATCATTTATTGGCTCTACGTAAAGATGAAAATCTAGGTAATAAATGTAATATTTTCGGAAGTTAATTACTGGAAAGGTTGAAAAGACGAACAAACTTTTGTCAAAAGCGATATCTATATTTTAACATATGAAAAGTTGTAGAGAAAAGGGGCGTGTAGAATGGAAGAAGGTCGTATTTCCTTTCAGTAAGGGTTTAAAGAGTTTCTTATTATGATTGTCTGTTTTTGGTTCATTATGTTTCACATGTATGGTGAAAGCCTGTTACAATAGTAAAGAATAAATTGGGTACAAATTGATAATGAAATGGGGAAATATGCTGGATGAAAGCAACCGGAGTAACTAGAAAAGTGGATGAATTAGGGCGTATAGTAATTCCAAAGGAACTTAGAAATACGCTTGGAATTAAAGAAAAATCACCATTAGAGATTTTTGTAGAAGGGGAAGACATCATTTTACAGAAGTATCAGCCTGGTCATGTTTGTGCATTAACAGGAGAAGTGTCAAATCGTAACATAGCATTAGCAAAGGGTAAGATCTCATTAAGTCCAGAAGGTGCAGAACTATTAATAAAAGAAATAGAACAGTACCTTGTCAAATAAGTCCTCCTTTCAAGGGACTTTTTTTGGTTAACATAATAATTTCACGTACCGTATTGTAAAAAAAAACTAAAACAATAAAATAATAGTCTACATTTAATCTTGTGTAGACTTAATCAGCTAAATGGAGAAGGTATTGTATATTTTGGATAGATTTCTTGCGAGTTGTGTACTTTCAACTGGGGTATTACTAAATAACCCTATTATTTCTAAAGCAGAAAAAGCTTCTAAACAGATAACGGTCAGTAAAGAAGAGGCTCGGAAAAAAGCGGAATTATATACGTAAAGGGAGTAATAAAGAGGGGACCAGACACAAAAACAAGTTGTGGAGAAAGTCTTCTTCACAACCTGAGAGTAAGTTATATATACAAATATGACCTGTTCTTTTAACTATTTAGTCTTTTATAATCTGTTATAGTCGATATAACTAGAGTCATAATAAATCCACTGACCTGTTCCAATTCTTAGCCAACCATTCTTTTCTTCATATACTGTAACTTTTTCGCCTTTACTTGTCTTTCTAACAATAGAATAGTTTGTACCTGATCCGCTTCGAACATTTACCCCAATACCATTAATTTGAGCCGTTCCAATTACCTTTTCAACACTACCATTTTCAATTACTTGTAGCATATTTAGAATGAATGTTGCTGTTTCACCACGAGTTGTTGTTCCTTTAGGGTCGTATTGATTGTCACCCTTACCTCTTACAATACCTAGGCCATACAGTCTTTGTACGTCTTCTTTATAAATAATTTGGTCTTTGTCTGAGAATGGTAGGTTTACAACTGGTCCCCATATACCTTTATACTGTAAAGCCTTGTTTACAATAATTGCTGATTCTTCTCTTGTAATAGGTGTGTTTGGGTCAAAATAACCATCACCTCTACCTAGAATAATACCTGCACTTGCAGCACGTTTAATACCATCTCGTAAAGTTGAGTTTGCATCGTTTAGGTCTTTAAATGAAGCATCTCCAGCTGGCAGGTTTAGAGATTTAGAGATTAATTGAGCAAATTCGGCTCTTGTTATCGCTCTATTAGGTGCGAAAACTCCGTTTCCTTCCCCTATCATAATACCTCTTCTATTTAACTCTCGAATAGCTTCTTCATACCAACCTCCTGTAATGTCATCTTTTGGTTGATAAAGATTATTATAATACCCCTCAACGCTATTTACGAATACATCCCATTGCCCATTATTAATCATGTTAGCAGGGCAGATTTTACCGCTCCATTTTTGGTGTTTTACAATGTTATTTAACGGTACACCAGTTTCTTTCATTAAATAAGCTACAAGTTTCTTAGCGTTATCTACCGCTTTACTGTAGTTTCCGTCACTGTTAACTGCGATTTCAATTGCAATAGATTCTCTATTACCTGGACCATCACCGTCTCCTGCGTGCCATCCGTTCTCGTTTAATGGTAGGTGTTGATAAATCTCTTTATCGTCTACTGTAAAATGCCACGATGCAGCTCGGTCTGTGTTGCCTACTGCTTGGTTATATAGGTATTGGGCGTGGTTTCTAGCACCTGCTCCTACACTTGTATTATCAGTCTCATGAATTGTAATGTATTTTGGACTCATATAGTTTTGAGGACGAATATTATCGTTACCTGCTGGAACAATCCATTCAGTGAATGGAACACCATTTATTGTACTAGAGGTGCTAGGTGATATGGGAGACAGACTACGTTTTGTTCTGTTTGAATTGTTAGGAACAGTTAGTGTACCTGTTTCTTCATGAATACCTTCTGAACGTTGAAGACTATCTACTTTCTTATTGTCGACAGTACCTCCACCACGTCCGTCTACCTCTTCAAAACTAGCTTCAATACTTTTTAAAGCCTGTTCATCTGATGTTGTTTTGCTTTGTTCCTGAACGTTTGTAGGTTGCTTATTGTTTACTAATTGTTGTTCCTCTGCAAACGATACCAATGGTGAAGATAATACCGTTAATCCTGCCGTGAATGCTACTA
>NZ_JBMOWC010000114.1:0-4454 GCF_049310765.1 Bacillus sp. PSXD-155
TTATCCGGTATTAGCCCCGGTTTCCCGGAGTTATCCCAGTCTTATGGGCAGGTTACCCACGTGTTACTCACCCGTCCGCCGCTAACTTCTTGAGAGCAAGCTCTCAATCCATTCGCTCGACTTGCATGTATTAGGCACGCCGCCAGCGTTCATCCTGAGCCAGGATCAAACTCTCCAATAAAGTTAGTTTGTCTAGCATCTAAAAATAAAAATTGACGTTTCACGTTGTTTGTTTCGTTCAGTTTTCAAAGAACTACTTGGTCGCTCATTTGCGACTTCCTTATGTTAACATCTTCGTTAGTTAATGTCAACTAAGTTTTTCATTTCGTTTGTCGCTTGCGACGTTAATGTCATCGGCGACTTGTCCTATATTACACTTCATTTGTATAATCGTCAATATGTTTTTTTAAAAACTTTATATTTTATAGAATACATATACGTAATCAAATTATCTATTTACGCATTTCTTCTATAGTTATATACAAGCACCCCACAGAACTATCTATAGGGTGCTATTCCATCATAAAAGCTATTGTTCTTTTGATGGCACCGAACAACTTCCATCAGCACAAGAAAGATCGCTTCCACCATCTGCTGAAAGTTCCTGTAACTTCGGTGCAGGATTCTCTTCTTCCCAAACTTGCTGAAGTGCACCAACAAAAGTTTCAAGTGGTTGTGCACCTGAAATAGCATACTTTTGATTAATAATAAAATAAGGCACTCCCGAAATTTGATATTGCTGAGCAATCGCTTCATCAATTCTAACATCATTTGCGTACGCATTTTTATCATTAATAACATTTAAAGCTTCTTGCTTATCTAAACCTGAGGCTGCAGCGATAATAGCAAGTGTATCCACATCACTTAAATTTTTCGATTCAGTGAAATATGCAAAAAGTAGATTCTCCGTAATCTCCTTTTCTTTTCCATGATTCTTTGCAAACTTCGCAAGACGATGCGCATCAAACGTATTCGTCGGCTTCATCTCATCAAAATTAAAACTTAAACCCATACTAGCTGCATGATTTCCTAGCTGTACGTTATTACGCTTAGCTTCTTCAATACTAATCCCATACTTTGATGCAAGCACTTCATTAATACTTGTTCCAGAGTAAACGGGAGTATTCGGATCCAACTCAAAACTTTTAAACTCAACTTCAACATCCTTCTTATGTGGAAATTGCTCTAAAGCCATCTCTAATCTACGTTTCCCAATATAGCAAAATGGGCATACAAAATCCGACCAAACCTCAATTTTCATATAAACACCTCATTAACATTTAGTTTTCAATCATTGTAGCACTGAGATTAAGGAATTCAAAAGTTTTTGCTCTATCTCCTTCATATAGTACATACAAAAATACACTTATAGCAGACTACCTAATTAACAAAAACAACGATAATCAAAAGGATTAACTATTATCCCTCCGATTATCGTCTATATAAATGCAACAACTTTAATTATGCCGGAATATACTTCCCTACGAACTTCCATACGGTATTCCAATATTTATTCGAATCTACTTTCTCCGCTTCTCCATGCCCAGCACCTGGAACAATTAATTTCTCTTTTTCTACTTTTGCAGCATTATATACTTCATCTAACATTTCAAAAGGAACGAATGTATCAGCATCCCCATGAATGAATAGCATAGGTGTTTTACTTTTCGCCACTTGTTTTACAGCTGAAGCTTCTTCTAAATCATATCTAGCTCTTAATTTTGTAACTGTATTTGCCGCATTCATAACAGGAAACTTCGGCAAGTGGAATAAATCTTTTAGCTGATAAGTAAATTCATCAATAACGGTTGAGTATCCACAATCTTCAATAATAACTTTAACATTAGAAGGTAAATCTTCTCCTGAAGTCATCATTACAGTTGCCCCGCCCATTGAAACACCAAATAGAGCTATTTCAGCATTAGGATCTTTCTTTAAGATTTGTTGAATCCAAATCAAAACATCTTTACGATCATGCCAGCCCATACCAACATAATCCCCTTCACTATTTCCGTGCCCACGAAGGTCTGGTGCTATGACATTATAGCCTTGTTCATAAAAGTTACGAATATATTTCGTCATTTCTGATGCTCTACCATTGTATCCATGAACCACAATTGCCCATTTATGACTAGATGATTCATTCATATATTCATAGCCTTTTAAATTCAATTTATCGAAAGAACGTATAGTTAATGTGTTAGGTTTATACTTCGATACGAAGTTCGCATTCTTTTCTTCATTTGTAGCCAATACATCTCCCGATGCATTTACCGTTTCTACTAAATGAGGATTATCTTGCAAAAATTCTTTTTCTTGTTTCGCATTCAACGCGTAGTTATAAAAATAATTCCCAACTAACATATACACGATTAATAGAAGGACTAAGACTACTATAGTAATTATACCTATCCTTTTCATATTATCTCCTTTTCTAACTTAAATCTTCTTATATTAAAGTACATCAAAAAACAACTGTACTATTTTAACACACCAGTGAATCTTATCTTTAAGAAATAAAATAGAAAATCTTAAATTACATATCAAAAATCACGAAAGAAATCGAATAAAACTTATATAAATATGTAATTAGCTTTGAAAAGAAGTTACAAAACACAAAAAAGACGAGTCATTCTGACTCGTCTTAAAGTTGCTTGGCGACGTCCTACTCTCACAGGGACAAGGTCCCAACTACCATCGGCGCTAGAGAGCTTAACTTCCGTGTTCGGTATGGGAACGGGTGTGACCTCTCTGCCATCATCACCAAACTATGAAGGCATATTCCTTCAAAACTAGATAACATTTGCTACATATTATATGGTTAAGTCCTCGATCTATTAGTATTCGTCAGCTCCACATGTCACCATGCTTCCACCTCGAACCTATCAACCTGATCATCTTTCAGGGATCTTACTAGCTTACGCTATGGGAAATCTCATCTTGAGGGGGGCTTCATGCTTAGATGCTTTCAGCACTTATCCCTTCCGCACATAGCTACCCAGCTATGCCCTTGGCAGAACAACTGGTACACCAGCGGTGCGTCCATCCCGGTCCTCTCGTACTAAGGACAGCTCCTCTCAAATTTCCTACGCCCACGACGGATAGGGACCGAACTGTCTCACGACGTTCTGAACCCAGCTCGCGTACCGCTTTAATGGGCGAACAGCCCAACCCTTGGGACCGACTACAGCCCCAGGATGCGATGAGCCGACATCGAGGTGCCAAACCTCCCCGTCGATGTGGACTCTTGGGGGAGATAAGCCTGTTATCCCCGGGGTAGCTTTTATCCGTTGAGCGATGGCCCTTCCATGCGGAACCACCGGATCACTAAGCCCGACTTTCGTCCCTGCTCGACTTGTAGGTCTCGCAGTCAAGCTCCCTTATGCCTTTGCACTCTACGAATGATTTCCAACCATTCTGAGGGAACCTTTGGGCGCCTCCGTTACACTTTAGGAGGCGACCGCCCCAGTCAAACTGCCCACCTGACACTGTCTCCCGGGTCGATAAGACCCGTAGGTTAGAATTTCAATACAGTCAGGGCGGTATCCCACCAGCGCCTCCACCGAAGCTAGCGCTCCGGTTTCAATGGCTCCCGCCTATCCTGTACAAACTGTACCAAAATTCAATATCAGGCTACAGTAAAGCTCCACGGGGTCTTTCCGTCCTGTCGCGGGTAACCTGCATCTTCACAGGTACTATAATTTCACCGAGTCTCTGGTTGAGACAGTGCCCAAATCGTTACACCTTTCGTGCGGGTCGGAACTTACCCGACAAGGAATTTCGCTACCTTAGGACCGTTATAGTTACGGCCGCCGTTTACTGGGGCTTCAGTTCAGAGCTTCGCTTACGCTAACCCCTCTCCTTAACCTTCCAGCACCGGGCAGGTGTCACCCCCTATACTTCGCCTTACGGCTTCGCAGAGAGCTGTGTTTTTGCTAAACAGTCGCTTGGGCCTATTCACTGCGGCTTTCCGTTAAGAAAGCACCCCTTCTCCCGAAGTTACGGGGTCATTTTGCCGAGTTCCTTAACCAGAGTTCTCTCGCACACCTTAGGATTCTCTCCTCGCCTACCTGTGTCGGTTTGCGGTACAGGCACCTTTTATCTCGCTAGAAGCTTTTCTTGGCAGCGGGGAATCAAAGACTTCGCTCCATAAGGAGCTTCCCCATCACAGCTCAGCCTTCACGATAAGCGGATTTGCCTACTTATCAGCCTAACTGCTTGGACGTGCACAACCAATCGCACGCTTCTTCTATCCTTCTGCGTCCCTCCATTGCTCAAACGATAAAGAGGTGGTACAGGAATATCAACCTGTTGTCCATCGCCTACGCCTGTCGGCCTCGGCTTAGGTCCTGACTAACCCTGAGCGGACGAGCCTTCCTCAGGAAACCTTAGGCATTCGGTGGACGGGATTCTCACCCGTCTTTCGCTACTCATACCGGCATTCTCACTTCTAA
>NZ_JBMOWC010000115.1:0-4231 GCF_049310765.1 Bacillus sp. PSXD-155
TTCCAAAAAAATTCGAAATTAACTTTCATAAATTCACACCTTTTTATATCGTTTTAACATATTCAGTAACTTTTGTAATATTTTTATAACTGGTATAGAGAAATACAATTTTTAGAAGAAAGTAAATATACTTACTGTATATATGGGAAATGAATATGCGGAATTAATATTACCAAGAAATGCTTCATTAAAAAAGTTTCAGGAATTGTTGAAAAAGGAAAACTGATTGTAAAAGTTGATGCAAGTGTGGGAAATAAATAGTTTAATAAAGCTTGAAGATGAAGAATTATAAAAAAGATTTACTGGGATGTTTGGACTTGTCCATTAATTACTCCAGTGCTAATTAATAAGTCTACCCCTCTGAAGTGAACCCCGAAAGTTAGACAGGCAGTTTCATAAGGCAGCCTCTAGGGTATGAGCCCGGTATTGTACCGGGCTCATACCCTTTAATTTTGCCTTAATTCTTTTATGATTATAGTAGTCTATGTACTTTGCTAATTCTTGTTTGAAATGTATTATACTTTCAAATTCTTTTCGATACAGAAATTCTGATTTCATGATACCGAAAAAATTTTCAATAACGGCATTGTCATAACAGCCTCCTTTGCGAGACATACTTTGAGTTTAGAGATGCCTTATTTATTAAAATATTCTAAAATACGATCATTTACATATTGAGGATTCTCCATGGACATCAAATGTCCTACATCTTTCACTAATTCTACAGTTAGATTGGGTGATGAATTTTCGGCACATTTGAAAGCTTCTATTGGGTTATACATTACTTCATTCTCCCCTAACATTAGCAGCATAGGCGTTTGTATTTCGGCTAACTCTTGGTTCGTAAAAATATATGGAAATCCCTGTTCTGTTAGAGTTTCATTTTTCACTGAATTATTCCACATCATTCCTGCTATCAATTGTTCTTGAATATAAGGATGAACAGTGTATCGATTCTCAAAAATCCACCCTAAAAATTTCTCGACCCCTTCCCTACTATTCATCATTCCTGAAGCATAGAAAAAAAACAAAGGATGAAAAGGAATATACGTTGCTGCAGGACTCATTATTACAGCCTTATTTACCTTCTCTGGAAAAAATGTCAAGAAGTTAACAGTATGTAAGGCACCATATGACAATCCTACAATGTTCGTGCTATTAATTTCTAATGTATGTAATACTTCTTTTAACCATAGTGCATAACTTAAGCAATCTGTAAATCCTTTTTTTGGAAGGCTTTTGTTTTTATCTCCTAAAATATCAATACACATTATTCTAAAATGTTTACTCCATTTTAAAATATTTGAATACCACATTGTCGAACTCATTTTTGCTCCATGAAGTAATACGAGAGGTTGTGCTAATTTATTACCACTTTCAATAATATGAGTCTTCCCTTGAGATGTTTCTACAAAGTAAGATGAAAAACTAGTTGGCCATAATTTTAGACTTTTCTCATAAGATTGTAGATAGTTAGTTTCTTGATAGTTTTGTTCTAAAATCTTTATTTTAATTTCCTCCATATAACTCATTTTCATAATTCATTTTTAAAGTCACAGTAGTTTTGCTTTACTCAATACACATTTTAAATTTAAAGGTTTCAATTTCATCGACTGCCTTGTTATATCCTCCAGCATTTTTTAAAGATTTTCCAATTCTATGGCTATTTTTTGTATAAATATTATTTGATAACACATGAATTGCTGTATTACGTAATATTTCCGGAGTAAGCAAATTACGATCTAACTGGACTCCGGCTTCTAATTCTTCTATTCTTTGAGCAACTATAGGTTGATCTCCCATAACTGGAATAACTAGCATAGGAACACCAAAATATAAGCTTTCACTGGAACTATTCATTCCCCCGTGTGTAATAAATAGATCAGTTTGTTGTAGAATATCTAATTGAGGAACGTAATTATATAACTTAAAATTAGAAGGAATATTATCTAATTGACTAATATTATTTTGTTCCCCTATAGTTAATATGACAGTAACCGAGCTATCTCGAAATGCTTCAAAACATGTGTAATAAAAGTCGGGTTGCTGGTTAAATACTGTTCCCATAGAAATAAAAATCAGCTTGTTTCCCTTTTCCTGTTCTAAGGAAAAAGAATCTACATCTTTACGCTGTGCAATAGAGGGCCCGACAAATATATAAGAATCATCAAATTCTTCGACATTTGGTTGATACAATTTTGATGTATATACAATTGTAATATCCCCCGGGCATGTCATCACATTCTGTTTTTCATTAAGAGTAATTCCATAAATATCTTCCCATTTTTTCAAAATACACATGACTTTCTGATATAAAGGGGATTTTTTATTTTCTTCTCCATGATTTTTCATAAGAGTAGAAGCTATCTTTTTAGTAATGGCAAATGTTGTACATGAAGCAATTTTAGGTAATTGTAATACTTCAGCTATGATCCATCCAACAGCGAAATTATTATCATATATAACATAATCGTATTCTTCTTCTTTTACTTCTTCTAAAATTATTTCTATTATTTTATCCATGGATTTTACCATGTGTAATAATAGTTCTTGAGAATCTATTTGCCTACTCATTCTTTTTACCATGTCTATTTGTGATATGAAATTTTCATATGGTCGAAACAAAGCTCCTGTATTCTCTATTTTACTTCTATACTTTTCTACGCAATAGTAAATAACTTCCTCGCCTCTTTTTATTAGTTCTTCGACAAGTGCAATTGTCGGATTAATATGTCCTTCTCCTGGAAAATTAAACATTAGAACTTTTGCCATATTATTGTTCCTCCCCTAAAGTATAATTAACTATTCTATTATTACTAATATCAATCACGTACTGATACTTAAAGTAAAGGTAAGGATTTTCTCCTTTCATTTTAATGAAATCACTTGTGCTATTAAATAGAAAAAACAATTAAGAAACAAAGTAGATATAAAAAATCACATAATTCCCTCTCTCTATTTCTCTCATGTATAATAAATAATAACTGAGAGTAGAAAGGGCTGAATTATGCGCAGATATCAATATTTTTAATCTACCCATCACTAATATAATGGAGGTAAAAGTATTGATTACAGAATTATACACACAAAGATTACATTTAAGAAAAACAAAAGAATCCGATTCATTAAGTTTATTTAAAATATGGTCTGATCCAGATGTTACGAAATTCATGAATATTATTAATTTCACTACTGAGGATCAAGCAAAAGACATGATTAGATTTCTAAACGAGCTGGCTCAAAGTAATAAAGCGCTCCGATTTACTATTATCGAAGCAAAATCTAATCAAATCATTGGTTCATGTGGTTATAATTTCTTAGATTTCGAAAACTCTAAAACTGAGATTGGTTATGATATTTCAAAAGCATTCTGGGGCAAAGGATATGCACCTGAAGCAATCTCCGCTTTATTAGACTATGCATTTACTAATTTAAAGCTAAACCGCATTGAAGCAAAAGTTGAACCTGAGAATCTAAATTCCATAAGTGTTTTAAAAAAATTAAAATTCACGTTAGAAGGAACGCTAAGAAAAAGTGAAAAATCAAATGGAAAACTCATCGATTTAAGTATCTATTCAAAATTAATAACTGATTGATTTCTGTCCCTCTCCCTATACTTCACTGAAGTATAGGCTCTTTTTATTCCTTAATAAAATTCAAAACTGTCTATAAAGGTACACCTTTATAGACACACAAAATACTTCCCACATCTTTAATCACATAATAATAAAAACCCATTAATCTCATGTACACATACTGGGATCAATGGGCTTTATAAATTTAACATTCTGTGTATTTCGTAAAACTCATTTATTAAATAAAAAAATCCCTTCACGATTTGTGAAGGGGTCAGTATACATTGAAAGGGTACTTCCATTTTAATATGTAAAAGAAAAAACTCGTATTGATAAAATTAACCTTTTGGTTTTTGCCGCTTTTAATTCACTATAAAGAAACTGTAAGGATTAAATTCATCCTATATAGAGTTTTTGTGTTCCTCATTAGACATGTATTTTTTATAAATCATATTTTTTATGCAATATTGCATAAAAAATACCTGTTACTGTTGCTATAATTTTGAGTGTAAACTGTTGCATCCAACATTTTATAATCTTCTATATTTATTAATATAGAGACCCTAATTGCAGGAAAAAGGAAAGAATATTGGTGGCTCTTCCCTTTTTCCCTATTTTTTCAACTGTCTAATGATTCATTCTATAGTCTAAAATAT
>NZ_JBMOWC010000116.1:0-3903 GCF_049310765.1 Bacillus sp. PSXD-155
GAACCTATTAGGTTCTTTTTTTGTACATATCCTTATTTTTCAAATTCTTTAAAAGTATCTTTTAAATCTTTATCTGATATTTTTATATCTGCTTTCTTGAATAAATCTTTGAAGAATTGTTGTTGCCATTGTTGATCTTGTAAACGTTTCTGTTCCAATTCCTTACGAATATTATCTTTTTCCTGATCAAAAGGTTTTAACTCTTTTTTCTCTGTTAATTTAATAATATGGTAACCATAAGAAGCTTTTATTGGATCACTTACTTGTCCAACTTCTAATTTATAAGCGGCTTCTTCAAATTCAGGCTTCATTTCACCTGGACCAAACTCAGGTAATTCTCCACCTTTTTCTTTTGAACCAGGATCCTCTGAATATTGTTTTGCTAATGCTGCAAAATCTTCTCCATTATTTAATTTTTCTTTTATTTCTTTCGCCGTTTTTTCATCTTTTACTAAAATATGACTTGCTTTTAATTTTGGCTTATAAAGGCTTTTTATTTCTTTTTCTGTAACCGAAGCTTTAACAGCTTTTTCAAAAGCTATTTGTGATTTAATTTTCTTTTTAAGATCATCTTCATCTTTAGCTCCAGCCTGTGTTAAATAGGCTTTGAAATTATCACCCATTTGTTTTTTTAATTCTTCAACTTTTTTCTTTGCTTCATCATCTGAAACTTTATATTTATCTAGTAAAATCTTGTTTAACATTGCTTGTTGTAGAACGACTTTTCCCGCTGTCTCTTTCAACTCTTTATTAAATTCTTCTTGGGTCAAATTTCCTGATTTTGATGTTGCAAGATTATCTGAATTACCACATGCAGATAATAGTAAAACACTGCTCATTGCAGCACCAATAAAAATACGTCGTTTATTCAATATTATATACCTCGCTCTATAAATTAATTTGCATTTCATTATATCAAACTATTTATAATATATTTGCTATTCCCTTAATAAAATAGGACTTTTATAAGAATTACGATTTATTTATTCTTATCGCAAATGTAATATATCCAAATTTGTATATTAAAAATGATACCTATCTAGGTTTATTTGGTATGATTATTTTTAAGGACACAAAATATTGGAAGGTTTTTTTAGTTCATATGAACGAAATTTCATTTTTTTTCACTCTTAGGTTGATGGGTTTAGGCTATCACCAATTAAACTTTTACGTGCAGTAATACTCCCCTATATTGATGATATAATAGGCCGCTCAACTTTATTTTCTTTTTATTGATGGGATCGCTCATTCGAAATTGCATTATATAAAAATTGTGCATACTGTTCACGTGTTACTTTCATATCCGGAGCAAATTTCCCTTCTCCAACTCCTACTGCAATATGGTTCGATTGCACGGCACTAATCGCATCTTTTGCCCATGAATTTGCTGGAACATCGTTGAAATTATGTGGAGCCTTCACATCTAGTTTAAAAGATTTCGTAATAACTTGTGCCATTTCTGCACGTGTTAATGTAGCTTTCGGTCTAAAGTTTCCTTGATCATCCCCTTGGAAAATCCCTAGCTTAGTTAAAGCTAATATTTCCTCAGGAAACATTGTTGAATTTTTATTGATATCTCTGTATGGATTTTCATATTCATCTTGTTTTTCTATATGCAAAGTACGGTAAATTAACGCAGCTACTTGTTCACGTGTTACATCGTCTCCCATACCAAATATTCCATTTCCATAACCCGCAATAATTCCTTCATCCGCTAAATTATGAATCGCATGAAATGCCCAGTGTCCTTGTGGGACATCCTTGAATCTATTTCTATTTACTCCGGCATCGATTGTTACATCGTCATTTGAAAGAATAATAGTGTCTGTTACTCCAGCTTCATTTACATCGGAGTCAACCGTTACATTTTGTCCACTTTGTTTTGGCATGAAGATATAACCAGATGATTTCTCTACTTGTACACGATATGTGTTTGCTGTTAACCCATCAAACAAGTAGCGCCCTTCTTCATCTGTTTTTCCTTCTTTTATTACATTACGATCTTTATTTAACAGTTGAACACGAACGCCGTCCATTCCCTTTTCACTTTGATCTTGAATGCCGTTTTGATTATTATCCTCCCATACTCGGCCGCCTAACTTGAGAAGTTTATGAGATTGTAAATCATTTTTTATTACATCCCAAATTGGATTATCTTGACGTATTGGTTTCCCCTCTTCATCCCATTTTATTTTTCCTGTTCCTAATTCATAATTCATTCCTGTCCAAGTATCTTCACGGAATGCATAGAATGATTTGTGCCATTCCTTTTGATTGAATATAGACATTAAGTCTTGCATATATTGAGGTGCTCCTGGAACGGTACGATTAATCCCAAATTCCTCAGCTATGATTCGATTAGATGGTATATGATTTTTCTCAGACCAATTTTGAACAGGCTGTAAGAATGTATTTAATCCATCTTTATCCCACATCATAGGTGTTTTTAATTCTCCTATTTTTACAATTCCAGGATATTGATACTCTTTATTTTGATTTTCACGTTGGCTTGTTAATTGATATGGCTCATACATATGAAATGCATACAATGTCTTATTATCTTTAACTGGTTCAAGATATTTAAAAGCCCAAGGTGTGGCATATAGACCTGAATTTAAAATAATGGGTGTTTCTTTATCTACTTCTCGAATTGAATTAACAACTTTTTGATAAAATTTATTTAAATCTGCTGGGGTCCCCTTCACTTTTGAATACCATTTCTCATAATCTTCCGTCCAAAAATCATTATATTTATTTTTCTTAGATGTTTCTGGGTGTGGCTCATTTATAATATTGTAACCAACCACAGCAGGATGATCTTTTAATTCAAGCGCAAGGTCCTTCCAAAATTGGCTTGCTTGTTCTTGATATTTTTCTTCTTCCCAGATTCTATCATCATTCTTATTATTGTTAAATTGACGCCAACGATCACCAGGTAATGAAAGCATTGTAAGTACAACTTTAACTCCTTGTGATTGTGCAGCATCTAAATCTTTTTTTAATTTTGCTACATCCTCTTTCACTAATCCTTGATAGTTATCTGCATTACCTATAAGAAAATCTTTTCCTGGTGTATCTGGTTTGTCTCCAGAGAAGAAAGCTTCATCTTTTGCCCATTTATCAGGTGCTAAACGAACATATTCAATATTGGCCTCCTTTGCACTCTTGTAATTCTCAGGTAATGAAGTGCTATTCATAAAATTAGTGCCTGTTCTTTTAGAATTCCAAAAATCCATTTTGGAACCTGCACTTTTGTATGTCTCAGCTTTCACATTCATTTCTTGTATCCCTAAGCTCATCATGCCTATTAATGCGACTATCGGTATGATTTTTTTCATAACTTCTCCCTCGTTTCGTGTTAGTTTCCTATTATAAAATAAATCAATTATGTTACATAAATGTGACAATTTGAAATAAACATATTTTATTGATCTATAGAACCCTTTTAGGGATTTGAAAAAACATATAATTCTTTCCTTTACTTACCCCTATCTTATATCTTGTGTAACCGCCTTGAATTCTAAATTCCTTGGTAGTCTTAACTTTATAAACATTTGATTTCGAGTTACACAACATATAAAAGATTGTTAATTATACTATTTGGCGTACCACCAAATAGCCATCAAGCTAATATTTTAAAGTATCCCAAAAAGCTAATTACTTATCTAAAAAAGACAAGTAGTTAGCTTTTTGGGATACTACTGATAACGGAAATTATGAAAAAAAGTTAGCTTGAATCTAGCTTTTTCTTTTTGGCTATTTTCGTAAACAGTCTTTTTTCTTGATTACCGGTATTTTAATCTCTTTATTCATCAAATTTTGAATGTATACTTTTCCTTTGAATTTTGAGGTATCAGGGAAATTGAGATAAATTAAACAAAGGATTTCAATGTAAGCTTTTGG
>NZ_JBMOWC010000117.1:0-3668 GCF_049310765.1 Bacillus sp. PSXD-155
ACTAGTAAACAAACTTGAAAATCAATCTCAATTAATTTCGATTAATTATAATTAAGTATATATTAACACGTCAATACATTATTAATTTTTAGTAAATAAAATTAATTTATATTTATTTATTATGTAAATATTAAACATTTTTGTTAAAGTTATTCATTGGCACTTATGCATATAAGTAACTATAATCGTTACACCAAATTGAATAGATGTCAACATCATCACAAACATATAAATATAAAAATAAAAAATCTCAATTTGGTAATACAATAGATTGGTAGAGGTGTATATTTTTATGAAGCGCAAATTAATCACAACAGGTCTTCTTGCAGGGGCTATATTATCCTATTCTTCTAGTATTTTTGCAGATACTCACAAATTCCCTGATGTTCCAAAGTGGGCAGAGCAATCTGTTAATTACTTAGTGGATAAACAAGTCTTAATTGGTTATCCAGATGGCACTTTTGGCTCAAACGTTACGTTAGATCGAGCTTCCGCTGCAACAATTTTAACAAAAGCTTTAGGAATAGAAATTGATCCAAAAGCCAAACCTTCTTTTACAGACTCTCAAGACCACTGGGGCGCTCCGTATATTGCTGCAGCTGAAAAAGCTGGCATTGTTAAAGGAGAAGGGAATGGCATCTTCAATCCATCTGGGAAAGTAACACGCGCTGCCATGGCAACGATGCTAGTAAATGCCTATAAACTACAAAGTACAACACATGAAAATGGCCAAAGTAAATTTGAGGATTTAAAAGGACATTGGGGTGAAAAATTCGCCAATGTTTTAATTGATTTAAAAATTTCTAATGGCACTGATAACGGCTGGCAACCAAATAGATTCATAACACGAGCTGAAGCTGCTCAACTTACTGCTAAAACAGATATGTTTTCTAAAGAAATAAAAGATAAATTGAGAGAAAAAGTCAACAGTAAGGATATGGATATCAATAGTAAAGAAGGTGAGTCAATTTCAATAGAAAATCGATCTTTAACTACTGAGACAGCTGTTTCAACACAAAATAAAAAAGAACAAATTCTACTAAATCAACACCAAAAACATTCTGGTAAAGTAACTGCTAAAACAGAAAAGTCTTTAATTATTTCTGATGGAAATACAAGTTTAGATGCTATGGTTTCTTCCCCTGAAATCCTTAAAGATATTCAAATTGGAGATACCGTTACTATTTATGTACCTATTTTTATAGATAGTCTTGTATTTGGTCAACCCGATACAGCTAACTATGCAATTATTCAAAAAGAAAATGAAGAAAACGTGCTAAAAAAACAATATAAAATGCACACTGGAAATGTAATCAATAAATCAAATGACGCTATTGAAATTTCTAATGAGGATTCGACTATTAGTGCTATCGTTTCCCCTGAAATCTTACAGGATATAAATATTGGGGATACTGTTACTATTTATGGGGCATATTTTATGAATAATATGGCAACTGGTGAATTATCCGCTAAAGCTCCAATCGTCGAAAAGGTGGAAAAATAAGCAATAGGTTTCAAATGGGAAAATCCCCATACCAATAAGTATATAGATGCTATTGAACTAACATCTATGACTATGTTATTTATTAAAAATCGATATAAATTTGCTTTTTCTAAAGCTAAAACAAGAAGCTTCTTGTCTTTTGTATAAGTGAAATACTTTCGTGGGTATTTTATTATAAGCTAAGTAGTTTAGAGTTTCTTGTCTTATGTTCAAAATGTTTAGACTTTCATGTCCTGTTAATGAGACATGAAAGTACTTACAAAATTTATGGTAATGGCTATTTATCAGCGTTTGTTCATGTAATTTTAGTTTAGACAAGAAAATCTAAACTAAAATTTTGTAGATTTCCAGAACTAAATGGGGTCCCGCCACATACCCATCAAGCTAAGAAAAAACTGTGTTACAATAAAAGAATCTCATTGATTTACCGATGCCAGCATCATAATGAATCCCCCTTCTCCTCTTTTTATCAGTATTGGTAGGTAAGGGAGCCAGGCACAAAAACAGGTTGTGGAGAAAGTCTTCTTCACAACCTTAGAGTAAGTTATATATCCAAATATGACCTGTTCTTTTAACTATTAAGTCTTTTATAATCTGTTATAGTCAATATAACTAGCGTCATAATAAATCCACTGCCCTGTTCCAATTCTTAGCCAGCCGTTCTTTTCTTCATATACTGTAACTTTTTCGCCTTTACTTGTCTTTCTAACAATAGAATAGTTTGTACCTGATCCGCTTCGAACATTTACCCCAATACCATTAATTTGAGCCGTTCCAATTACCTTTTCAACACTACCATTTTCAATTACTTGTAGCATATTTAGAATGAATGTTGCTGTTTCACCACGAGTTGTTGTTCCTTTAGGGTCGTATTGATTGTCACCCTTACCTCTTACAATACCTAGGCCATACAGTCTTTGTACGTCTTCTTTATAAATAATTTGGTCTTTGTCTGAGAATGGTAGGTTTACAACTGGTCCCCATATACCTTTATACTGTAAAGCCTTGTTTACAATAATTGCTGATTCTTCTCTTGTAATAGGTGTGTTTGGGTCAAAATAACCATCACCTCTACCTAGAATAATACCTGCACTTGCAGCACGTTTAATACCATCTCGTAAAGTTGAGTTTGCATCGTTTAGGTCTTTAAATGAAGCATCTCCAGCTGGCAGGTTTAGAGATTTAGAGATTAATTGAGCAAATTCGGCTCTTGTTATCGCTCTATTAGGTGCGAAAACTCCGTTTCCTTCCCCTATCATAATACCTCTTCTATTTAACTCTCGAATAGCTTCTTCATACCAACCTCCTGTAATGTCATCTTTTGGTTGATAAAGATTATTATAATACCCCTCAACGCTATTTACGAATACATCCCATTGCCCATTATTAATCATGTTAGCAGGGCAGATTTTACCGCTCCATTTTTGGTGTTTTACAATGTTATTTAACGGTACACCAGTTTCTTTCATTAAATAAGCTACAAGTTTCTTAGCGTTATCTACCGCTTTACTGTAGTTTCCGTCACTGTTAACTGCGATTTCAATTGCAATAGATTCTCTATTACCTGGACCATCACCGTCTCCTGCGTGCCATCCGTTCTCGTTTAATGGTAGGTGTTGATAAATCTCTTTATCGTCTACTGTAAAATGCCACGATGCAGCTCGGTCTGTGTTGCCTACTGCTTGGTTATATAGGTATTGGGCGTGGTTTCTAGCACCTGCTCCTACACTTGTATTATCAGTCTCATGAATTGTAATGTATTTTGGACTCATATAGTTTTGAGGACGAATATTATCGTTACCTGCTGGAACAATCCATTCAGTGAATGGAACACCATTTATTGTACTAGAGGTGCTAGGTGATATGGGAGACAGACTACGTTTTGTTCTGTTTGAATTGTTAGGAACAGTTAGTGTACCTGTTTCTTCATGAATACCTTCTGAACGTTGAAGACTATCTACTTTCTTATTGTCGACAGTACCTCCACCACGTCCGTCTACCTCTTCAAAACTAGCTTCAATACTTTTTAAAGCCTGTTCATCTGATGTTGTTTTGCTTTGTTCCTGAACGTTTGTAGGTTGCTTATTGTTTACTAATTGTTGTTCCTCTGCAAACGATACCAATGGTGAAGATAATACCGTTAATCCTGCCGTGAATGCTACTA
>NZ_JBMOWC010000118.1:0-3434 GCF_049310765.1 Bacillus sp. PSXD-155
AACTTTTAATAAAAAATAAAATCTCAATTTAAAAATATTAACTAAAATACAATTGAACACCAAATACATCTTTATTACTTGTATAATAAACTTAGAGAGGAAAATTCATATATAGAAAGGATTTATTCATGAGCACTATAGAAAAGATTCAAACTTTTATTATTCTTTTTGCTGTTACATGCGGCATCGTACTCGGACAATTTAATATGATACATACGTATTCAGACCAGTTTATTGTCCCCTTCTTATTTTTCATGCTATATGGATTATTCCTCAGCATCCCATTAAAAGAAATAAAAAACGGATTTCGTAATTTAAAATTTGCTGGAACAAGTCTTACTATTAACTTCTTATGGACACCTTTACTCGCTTGGGGATTAGGAGCACTATTTCTTTCAGATCATCCAGCACTTTGGGTTGGATTTATAATGTTAATGGTTACTCCATGCACAGATTGGTACTTAATCTTTACTGAAATAGCGAAAGGAAATGTAGCACTTTCTACTGCAATTTTACCTGTAAATTTAATTTTGCAAGTACTACTCCTTCCAATTTATTTATTTTTATTTGCTGGTGTCATGAAAACTGTAGCGGTTTCTGTTTTAGTAGAAAGTATTGTTATCGTAATCGTCTTACCATTTATACTTGCACACGCTACAAAATTCATTATGAATAAAATGAAAAAAGCTGAAACTCTCGAGAATAAACTCATTCCGTTTTTCAGCTCTGCTCAAATTGTATTTTTAAGTTTAGCAATAGTAGCGATGTTTGCATCACAAGGTAAATATTTACTTCAAAATATGAATGTCGTTTTATTATTACTCGTTCCTGTTCTATTGTTCTTCATCATTAATTTCTTACTAGGACAATTTATCGGGCGCATCATGCATTTATCTTACAAAGATACAGTAAGTCTAAGCTTAACAACGTTAGCAAGAAACTCACCTGTTGCACTCGCTATCGCTGTAACAGCTTTTCCAGACGAGCCTCTTATCGCACTTGCACTCGTTATTGGACCGTTGATTGAGTTACCGGTACTAGCTTTTGTTTCACAAGTTTTGTTGCTTATTAAGAAAAAACGGCAATACGCATAATAAAAAACGTCCCATTTTGGGACGTTTTTTATTATGGAAAGATTACATACAACACTTATTTCTTATTTATCAATACAAATGAAATTACCGAAACTACAAACTTAATAATACCAATTATAAAATGATCGGCTCTAAAAATTTTATATGTTATAGAGAATTAACTTTTCGTTACATTAACAGATCCTTTCTAATTAAAAATGATAGGAAACGTATATATAACGAAAGCTGCCCAAAGTCCGTATATTGGCAAATACTTCGTAACGGCATCTTGGATAGCTTTTGGTCCTGATTTATTTTGCAAGAAACGCATATAGGCAAACATAATCCAAATGAGATTTGCCCAAATCACTACGTTTACTCCTAAAACAGCAAGTCTATTAGGCGTAATCCCGTAAGAAGAAAGTCTAAATACTATGGCTGACAATGCGACAGTGTCAATAATAAGCGCCAGAACAATTAAGGAAAAATTTATATAATCTGAAATATTCTTTTTCTCGTCCGAGTCACTTTCAACGATAGAAAATATGGTAACAGCCAATACAACAAGGAGGATTCCGTTGAAGGCCATTAGGAAATTGCGATCCAAGAACGGATTTTTCCCGACCCAAATTACCGTTATAAGATAGATAAGCAACGTGATCAGGACGAGAGGACTAAAAATTTTAGATATGTATGGTGTAATATTTTTAGCAAACTTAAGATTCATTGATACTAAGTATGCAGCCACAATAGCGAGAGCCGCTGCTCCAAATAAAACAACATTACTAAAATAGAATTCTCCTATATCTAAGTCAACAAAGCTAAATAAACGCATGGTGAATACTGCTAGTATCATTCCGCTCACTGCCATGCTCCCGTAGAGAAGACAATATTCTAAATTAAATTTAATATAGGCTAATCTTGTACTGCCTTTTAAATATTCATTTCCTGTAAACGCAAGCCCTACTAAGACCCATAAAAATATAGGAAGATGTAAATAAGCAAGGATGGTACTGTCTTTATAATTTACTGGCAACGTATTAAGATACATCCCGGAAATTAGGAACAACGCTACAAGGGAATAAATAATACTTTTTTTGGGAGTATTATTGTAAACAAAATAAGCAGCAATAAAGGGAATTACACCAAAAGCCAAGTTAATTGGAGCAATTGCTTCCTGCTCAACAAAGTGGAAAATGATCCTGGTGCTTATGCCGGCCAGAATAGCTAAAAGGCCCATGAATAAGAAACCTTTTTGAAACAAAGATGTTTTTTCTTTATTTACTTTCTCCTTGAAATGCAACCTTTCATACCAAGCACCTAGAACCTGAGAATCAGGGTTTTGGTCCCATGCTTGTGAGAATGCTTTTTTAAAAGCTTTCGGATCTTTTCTATACATCTTCTCCAACTCATGGGGGTTATCCATATTTTTAACAATCAAATTGTTAATATTCATAGTTATACCTCCTCTAATTTTAAAAATAAGGTTGTTACCTTTTAACAAAAGCACCTCACTCATTTATTATGATTTTGATTTTAATACAAAATTTATCGTTTTACAATAAAAAATTATTATTTAAAGGATTTTTTTTATCGTTAAATTTTAAATAAAAGAAAAAAATAAAAGAGCATGACAGTTTTATGTCTGAAGTGACCCCTAAAAGTTAGACACGGTTATTTCATTAGGCAGCTTGATAAAAGTGAGTCCGGTATTGTACTGGGCTCATTTTTAATTTTGCCTTAATCCGTTTCGTATTATAATAATCTATATATTTTTCTAATTCTATTTTAAAGTGCTCTACATTTTCAAATTCTTTTATGTAGAGGAACTCCGACTTCATAATCCCAAAGAAATTTTCTATTACTGCGTTGTCGTAACAGTTGCCTTTTCGAGACATACTCTGGACGATAGCTCTTGATTCAAGTGTCCGGACGTACTGTCTCATTTGATAATGCCATCCTTGATCCGAATGCATCAGTAGCTGGTGGGTTTCAGGTAAACGTTCCAATGCTTTCTCTAACATGCCTGAAACAAGCGAATACGTCGGTCTAGAACCAATTGTATAGGTAATAATTTCACCATTATACAAATCTAATACAGGTGATACATACAGTTTTTCTCCAAACAATTTAAACTCTGTGATGTCTGTTACCCACTTTTGATTCGGTGCATCTGTATGAAAATTACGCTCTAAAATATTAGGTGCAATTCTACCGACTTTTCCTTTATAGGATTTATATTTCTTCATACGCACAACACACTTTAACCCAAGCTCTTTCATAATGCGCTGAACCTTCTTGTGGTTCACTTTCTGGCCACGATTCGTTAATTCATCACGAATGCGACGGTAACCATAACGA
>NZ_JBMOWC010000119.1:0-2986 GCF_049310765.1 Bacillus sp. PSXD-155
CATATTATATGGTTAAGTCCTCGATCTATTAGTATTCGTCAGCTCCACATGTCACCATGCTTCCACCTCGAACCTATCAACCTGATCATCTTTCAGGGATCTTACTAGCTTACGCTATGGGAAATCTCATCTTGAGGGGGGCTTCATGCTTAGATGCTTTCAGCACTTATCCCTTCCGCACATAGCTACCCAGCTATGCCCTTGGCAGAACAACTGGTACACCAGCGGTGCGTCCATCCCGGTCCTCTCGTACTAAGGACAGCTCCTCTCAAATTTCCTACGCCCACGACGGATAGGGACCGAACTGTCTCACGACGTTCTGAACCCAGCTCGCGTACCGCTTTAATGGGCGAACAGCCCAACCCTTGGGACCGACTACAGCCCCAGGATGCGATGAGCCGACATCGAGGTGCCAAACCTCCCCGTCGATGTGGACTCTTGGGGGAGATAAGCCTGTTATCCCCGGGGTAGCTTTTATCCGTTGAGCGATGGCCCTTCCATGCGGAACCACCGGATCACTAAGCCCGACTTTCGTCCCTGCTCGACTTGTAGGTCTCGCAGTCAAGCTCCCTTATGCCTTTGCACTCTACGAATGATTTCCAACCATTCTGAGGGAACCTTTGGGCGCCTCCGTTACACTTTAGGAGGCGACCGCCCCAGTCAAACTGCCCACCTGACACTGTCTCCCGGGTCGATAAGACCCGTAGGTTAGAATTTCAATACAGTCAGGGCGGTATCCCACCAGCGCCTCCACCGAAGCTAGCGCTCCGGTTTCAATGGCTCCCGCCTATCCTGTACAAACTGTACCAAAATTCAATATCAGGCTACAGTAAAGCTCCACGGGGTCTTTCCGTCCTGTCGCGGGTAACCTGCATCTTCACAGGTACTATAATTTCACCGAGTCTCTGGTTGAGACAGTGCCCAAATCGTTACACCTTTCGTGCGGGTCGGAACTTACCCGACAAGGAATTTCGCTACCTTAGGACCGTTATAGTTACGGCCGCCGTTTACTGGGGCTTCAGTTCAGAGCTTCGCTTACGCTAACCCCTCTCCTTAACCTTCCAGCACCGGGCAGGTGTCACCCCCTATACTTCGCCTTACGGCTTCGCAGAGAGCTGTGTTTTTGCTAAACAGTCGCTTGGGCCTATTCACTGCGGCTTTCCGTTAAGAAAGCACCCCTTCTCCCGAAGTTACGGGGTCATTTTGCCGAGTTCCTTAACCAGAGTTCTCTCGCACACCTTAGGATTCTCTCCTCGCCTACCTGTGTCGGTTTGCGGTACAGGCACCTTTTATCTCGCTAGAAGCTTTTCTTGGCAGCGGGGAATCAAAGACTTCGCTCCATAAGGAGCTTCCCCATCACAGCTCAGCCTTCACGATAAGCGGATTTGCCTACTTATCAGCCTAACTGCTTGGACGTGCACAACCAATCGCACGCTTCTTCTATCCTTCTGCGTCCCTCCATTGCTCAAACGATAAAGAGGTGGTACAGGAATATCAACCTGTTGTCCATCGCCTACGCCTGTCGGCCTCGGCTTAGGTCCTGACTAACCCTGAGCGGACGAGCCTTCCTCAGGAAACCTTAGGCATTCGGTGGACGGGATTCTCACCCGTCTTTCGCTACTCATACCGGCATTCTCACTTCTAAGCGCTCCACCAGTCCTTCCGGTCTGACTTCACTGCACTTAGAACGCTCCCCTACCACTGATACCATTGGTATCAATTCGCAGCTTCGGTGGTGTATTTAGCCCCGGTACATTTTCGGCGCAGAGTCACTCGACTAGTGAGCTATTACGCACTCTTTAAATGGTGGCTGCTTCTAAGCCAACATCCTAGTTGTCTAAGCAACTCCACATCCTTTTCCACTTAATACACACTTTGGGACCTTAGCTGGCGATCTGGGCTGTTTCCCTCTTGACTACGGATCTTATCACTCGCAGTCTGACTCCTAAGGATAAGTCATTGGCATTCGGAGTTTGACTGAATTCGGTAATCCGATGAGGACCCCTAGTTCAATCAGTGCTCTACCTCCAAGACTCTTACACTTAAGGCTAGCCCTAAAGCTATTTCGGGGAGAACCAGCTATCTCCAGGTTCGATTGGAATTTCTCCGCTACCCACACCTCATCCCCGCACTTTTCAACGTGCGTGGGTTCGGGCCTCCATTCAGTGTTACCTGAACTTCACCCTGGACATGGGTAGATCACCTGGTTTCGGGTCTACGACCACGTACTAAACGCCCTATTCAGACTCGCTTTCGCTGCGGCTCCGCCTCTTCAGCTTAACCTTGCACGGGATCGTAACTCGCCGGTTCATTCTACAAAAGGCACGCCATCACCCATTAACGGGCTCTGACTATTTGTAGGCACACGGTTTCAGGATCTCTTTCACTCCCCTTCCGGGGTGCTTTTCACCTTTCCCTCACGGTACTGGTTCACTATCGATCACTAGGGAGTATTTAGCCTTGGGAGATGGTCCTCCCAGATTCCGACGGAATTTCACGTGTTCCGCCGTACTCAGGATACATTCAAGAGAGAACGAAGTTTCGACTACGGGGTTGTTACCCTCTACGACGGACCTTTCCAGGTCGCTTCGTCTACCTCGTTCCTTTGTAACTCCGTATAGAATGTCCTACAACCCCAAGAGGCAAGCCTCTTGGTTTGGGCTATGTTCCGTTTCGCTCGCCGCTACTCAGGAAATCGCATTTGCTTTCTCTTCCTCCAGGTACTTAGATGTTTCAGTTCCCTGGGTCTGTCTTCCATACCCTATGTATTCAGGTAAGGATACCATACCATTACGTATAGTGGGTTTCCCCATTCGGAAATCTTCGGATCAAAGCTTACTTACAGCTCCCCGAAGCATATCGGCGTTAGTCCCGTCCTTCATCGACTCCTAGTGTCAAGGCATCCACCGTGCGCCCTTTCTAACTTAACCAAACTAAAAATTAAAAAATATGAGCTACACTGTTATCTAGTTTTCAAAGAACATAC
>NZ_JBMOWC010000120.1:0-2675 GCF_049310765.1 Bacillus sp. PSXD-155
TTATCCGGTATTAGCCCCGGTTTCCCGGAGTTATCCCAGTCTTATGGGCAGGTTACCCACGTGTTACTCACCCGTCCGCCGCTAACTTCTTGAGAGCAAGCTCTCAATCCATTCGCTCGACTTGCATGTATTAGGCACGCCGCCAGCGTTCATCCTGAGCCAGGATCAAACTCTCCAATAAAGTTAGTTTGTCTAGCATCTAAAAATAAAAATTGACGTTTCACGTTGTTTGTTTCGTTCAGTTTTCAAAGAACTACTTGGTCGCTCATTTGCGACTTCCTTATGTTAACATCTTCGTTAGTTAATGTCAACTAAGTTTTTTATTTCGTTTGTCGCTTGCGACGTTAATGTCATCGGCGACTTGTCCTATATTACACCTCTATATAATAATAGTCAATATTAATCTTTCATTTTTTAAAAAAAGATGAAAAATACTCTCATACCCCCTCTTTATTCCTCATACATATCAGTAAAATAACTGAAAGGAGTGTAGAACTTGTTCGATCCTTCTTTATTAAACACCATAAGCGCCCATTCAAGAAGCCCACACTATCATAGGAAGTTTCCCATCATTCTATTTTGGAGTCAAAAAAGCGGTTGCACTTCTCTTGCCAATTGGTTCTTTTACCAAATTGATTTATTGCAAACAGCTCTAAGTTATAGTCCTTTCATTCATAATTATGAATATGATATATACAAAAGTACACCTGCTTATAGTGTACGACTAGGAGTAGCGTTGCGAGAAAAACAAAAAGAAACGTTTAAACTTGTTCGTAACCCTTATAGGAGAGCAGTCAGTTCTTTCGTATCCTTAATTGGACCTCCTTATATGGAAAATCCCGAATGGAAACCCATCCGAAAGTTTTTATATCAAGATGAAAATTCCCCCAAAGGGATCTCATTTAAACAATTTCTATACTATCTATTTATGAAAGGGGCTCACGCAAGGGATATTAACCCACATTTCACACAACAATATATAGCTGGTGAAGAAGAATATGTCACCAATTATATATACTTAGAAAACTTTGATCAGGAAATGAAAGAATTAGAAAAGCGTTTCGAATTAAAAAACGCACCAATAAATGAGTTCTCAACATCATGGCATCATCAAACTCCCGCCATGATTTATAAAGGGAATTTTAGCGAAGGCGATATTACTGATCCTTTATTTCCCCGTCATCCAACTTTTGAAAGCTTTTATGATACTGAATGTATACAACTTGTTCAAACAATATTTCAAAATGATTTCGACACATATAAATACAGCAAAGAATATCCATACTAATTTTAGTCTATTATCTTTGCTAAATAAAAAAGATACCTCATATATAAGGTATCTTTTTAACATTTCAATTATATAAATCATACTGTTTAACAGTCTCTATTCTCCACCTTGTTACCTTTTAATAGATTACATAACTTTTGCTTATCCGCCCATCCTACTCCAATTAAAACTAAACTCGCTCCCATTATTACTCTCCATGTCAAAGATTCATTTAATAGAATAATTGAAGTAACAATACTTATTAACGGTAATGCATTTAAATATAATCCGCTTACTGATGCTGAAACTCTCTCTAGCGCTTTATTCCAAAACCAATACGCTAAAATTGTTGCTCCAATAATAAGGTATATTACACTAAGTCCCGTTTTCCAAGTTTCAATCTTCGGTAAACCGTAATAAAGAATTTCTACCAGTGCAAATGGTAATAGAATAACAGCTCCAATAATTAAAGTTAATGTTGTAAAAACCTCGTTTGATAAATACTGTTCTTGTTTTGGTCGTTTTAGCAAAACCGTGTAGAAAGCAAATAGAAAAGTACTTAATAATATCAGTATATCTCCTATTAAAGACACTTCTTGATCAGCACTTTTAGATGGAATCGTAATAAAGAGTACTCCTATAGCACCCAATATAATTCCTATCCAATAATTCAATCGAATTTTCTCTTTCAAGAAGATTGCTGAAAAAAGAATTGTAACTAATGGTAATGCAGCATCTATGATACTAACATGTAATCCACTTGTTAAAGAAATACCGTACGATGTGAACATAAAATACCCAGCTACACCGGTAAAAGCTAACAAACTCATTCTTTTCCATGGAACTTTTTTATGTACAACTGATTTTTGTAGTTGCTTAAATGAAAATAGCATACAAATTCCACCTGCAAAGAAAAGACGAATAAACAACAAAGTAAACGGCTGGATAGATTCTAAAGCCCATTTTGTTGGCGCAATAGCTGTCCCCCATAATATAACAGCCACTAATAACATGCATATTTCTTTCATAATCCCCCACACCCATCAAAAATATATGTTAACTACCTTAATTATAGATTTTTTCTTATGTAAAATCCTTTAAAAACACAAAAGGTTATGTAAAAAGAGCTAGAGTGCTACTTTTTACATAACCTTTTTATATAAAATCACAAACATTCTTTTTACATCTCGACTACATTCTTAAAAAAAGGTAATTCTTACCTCTTTATTTTAAATAATAAAAATAAACACAAAAAAACCTAAGTCAAAACGACTTAGGTTTTTGCTTGGCGACGTCCTACTCTCACAGGGACAAGGTCCCAACTACCATCGGCGCTAGAGAGCTTAACTTCCGTGTTCGGTATGGGAACGGGTGTGACCTCTCTGCCATCATCACCAAACTATGAAGG
>NZ_JBMOWC010000121.1:0-2427 GCF_049310765.1 Bacillus sp. PSXD-155
TTTACACATTTATTTATGAGTGATTTTAAGTTGCAAAAAATTATATGTAAAAGACTTGTTAGTTTTAAATTTTGATAAAGTGAAATTAAATTAGCCACTCTCCTTATTTTATACATGGATAAAAAATAGTGTTAACATATATGTATCTGACTATGGAAATGTAGTTGTGAAATGAAAAAATAAGGAGAATGCTATATGACAAATGGAAGTTTTCAAAGCATAGTTCCAACGAGAAGTGTACCACAGGGAATTGAATTAAATAAATTCAAATTACCCATTGTCATTGATGACGATAGTGAATATCTGGTTGAACTGGAACGTATGTTAAGATTATTCTTGACCGATATTGAACAATTTCATAACGTAAATGAAATCATATACGGTCGAACACAAGAAAATGTAGATAAAATTCTTAGAGCAATTAATTGTCATTATGATGGGGATATTCCGACGGCAAGACAACTCATATTCGAGGTTTTAGAACCATATAAAGGAAACCCTTTTATTATTTCAAGTCTAGATGATTCGCCTGCCTTTAGAGGGATAACTAGGCTGAAATGGGAAGTACAACAAGCGCAACAATCTAATCAAGAAATGCCATCAGAGCTTCATCCAATGGCATATCAACCATTATCATTTTTTAAAGCACGTACTGGAACGGAAGGATTTGGGAAAAGGGACTTTTTACACATTCCTTTTGATAAACGTGGAATTGTTTCTACGCAAAGATTTAGTATTGCTGGTGTTCCTTGTATGTATTTCGGGGCTACATCGTATGTTAGCTGGTTAGAATTAGGGAAACCGGCCGATAACGAATTTAACGTTAGTTCATATAAGGTACCGGGTGAAACTAAAGTGTTGAATTTAGCTATTACTCAGCATTTAATAAACGGTCTTGCTGCTTTCAATGATGATTGGTTAAAAGATGCCCTCAGCTTAATTGAGCTATTTCCATTAATCATAGCAACATCTTATAAAGTTAGAGATAACAATCGTAGTTTTAAAAGTGAATACATTATATCTCAATTAGTAATGCAATGTTTACCCCTGTTAGATACTGAAGGGGTAGCATATATATCTAAAAGGGTTGATGATGATTCATTTAACACTCCAATTTGCGTTAATGTAGCTGTGCCGATGAAAAAAAGTAATGGTAAATATAGTGAATTTGCTAAAAATATCTTTCTAACAGAACCAGTTAATTATGCGGAATACAAAAAGATCCTAAGATTCCCTGCTTCTGGCTCGAGAATAGCATCCTTTGGAAGTGCTATCGAACAGGGGATAACATGTTTAGGGAAACAAATTCCATATCAGCACCATGAGTTTTGTGCATTTGATAATTATCTGGTGTCGGAGCACCATTCACCCACAATTTAAGGTGAATCAAAACCCCTAACACATAAAATGTTAGGGGTTTAATTTTGATGTAGTATCTAATTTTAAGAAGGTTAGTTTAATTATTCTATTTAACAAGTGATTTAATGTTATACAAAATACATAGTAAAATTATTAATGAATTGATTTCTTATAAAGTACTTTGTTAATAAATAATTCAGCATTATCAGGGAGGGATATAGTGTTTACTAGAATTAAATTTATCATTTTCTTCTTCATTCTCTTAGTAGGAGTCATTGCAGGTTGTGAAGTTAAAGACGCACCTGCTAGCAAAAACGAAAATAGCCACCAAGGAATCCGGAATGATGAAATAGAATATAATGAAAAGTTAAATGGATTCAAACAAGTAAAAGGTAAATTTATTCAAGAATTTGATGGAGATACGATACTGGTATCTACAAAACAAAATGGAGAAGTTATAAAGAAAAAGGTAAGGGCTTTATTAATTGATACCCCAGAGGTACAAAAAGTTAAAGATGGAAAAATTATATCTCCATCTATGCCTTTAGCAGATGAAGCGAGGGAGTTTCTTAAAAATAAGTTAAAGGGAAAAGAAGTTACCCTTATATATGATAAAGGTGATTCAAAAGATAAATTTAATAGGGAACTAGCATATATATTTGTAGATGGAAAGTGTATACAGTCTGAATTATTAAGAGAGGGCTTAGCGATAGTTAGATATGTAAAAGAGTCAAACACCGCGTTATATGATGAGTTTAAACAAGCAGAGAGCGAGGCTCGTAGTCAAAGAAAAGGCGTATGGGCAATCGATGATTATGTAGAACAGAGGGAAAGAGAATCATTTTACAATATTGATAAAGCAAAAAAGAGCTTATAAAGTGGAGCGTTTTAAACTTTTATAAGTTATTCTATAGACTCTTTCCAAAATGGAAGGAGTTTTTGTATGATTGAAAAAATTAAATTTTACTAATTTATTTTAATAATAATTAAAAGTATATATTGTCATAACTATAAAATTATTATAAGTCATATTTATAAAAGGGTATTATTATATTAAAATGTACATTA
>NZ_JBMOWC010000122.1:0-2321 GCF_049310765.1 Bacillus sp. PSXD-155
ATAGCAAGATTAAAGGGTATTTTTTTATGCAATATTGCATAAAAGATTATGATTTATCTAATATACATGTCTAATGAGGAACACAAAATTCTACATAGGATGAATTTAATCCTTACGGTTTCTTTACAGTGAATTAAAAGGAGCAAAGACAAAAAGGTTAATTTTATCAATACGAGTTTTTTCTTTTATATATTAAAATGAAAGTACCCTTTCAATGTATACTGACCCCTTCAGAAATCGTGAAGGGATTTTTTTATTTAATAAATAAGTTCTACAAAACATACAAAATGTTAAACTTATAAAACCCAGTGATATCATTATGTGTGCATGAAGTCACTGGGTTTTTCTTTGTTATATAAAATTTATATAACAAAGAAAAAAGAAGCCGCTATGGATGCTTCCTCTAAAAATTTATCGCTACAAGGGGTAGCTCAGGACTTATGAGTACTTCTGTTGATGCTTCTAAACAACTACATAACTGGGTTAAGGAAGTTTTTGCTACACTTTGGTTAAGCCATACGCATAAAGCTACTAAATCTTGTGCTTGATACTTACTTGTTCGCTGTACAAATCCAACATCTCTAGCTAGATTCTGTAAGGTATTTGAGGATAAAAGACTCTTAATCTCCTGTGCAAATAATTGTAAGTCGTCAGATACAGAATTAGACATACAAAAAACGCCATCCTTTCCTATAATTCTACAGTAAGAATAACGTCTTTTTTGCTTAATGAATAGTGTGAAACCTTAGCTTTATGGAAATGTGACGGTACCTCATTTAGTCGTTTGATAACATTACATAATTTTCGTTATCGAAAGTTACCGTATTCATGTTTTAAAAGAGAATATACCTTAGAATCGCAATACATACCATTGATCATTACACTTTGTCTCAATGTTCCTTCATATGTCATTTTTAGCTTTTGCATAACTCGTTCAGACGCTGTATTCCTTATGTCGCATCTTCCTTCAATACGATTTAAATCTAATTCTTGAAAGCCAAACTTTATTAGTTCTTCTAAAGCTTCAACGATAACTCCTTTTCCCCAATACAGTGGGTTAATAACGGCTCCTAAAGAAGCGCTACTGTGTGATAATTTCCAGATGCCACAGGTTCCAATAGCTTTCTGATCCCCCTTAAACATAATAGACCATATGAAAGACTTACCTTTCTTAGTTGTATCCATCGTATTTTCTAAAAAAATACGAGTTTCATCTTTATTTTTATGTACCTCTCGAGGTACATATGTAGTTGTTTGAGGATCCGAATAGACTTCAAATAAATCATCTAAATCATGAAAATCTAGTTTTTTTAATAAAAGACGCTTTGTTTCTAATTTTGGGATTTTATATGTATCTTCCATACTCTCACCTCAGTTAATCGTTATTTATATATTATATACCTTATTCATGTAAAGTTTACATAACCTATCATTATAAGTAGTCAACAATGAATAGAATTTTCGTTATGGGGGGATTTTGATTTTTTAGGTTGATAGCGATGGGGGCACTTCAAAATCTTAGCTTGATGGGCATGGGGTATTTCTTTTTATTAGCTGAATAGCAATGTGGAGTTACCTCTTTATAAATTTGTTATGTTGTTGTACACTTGTTTATTATTTGATGTGGTTAATTTTCAAAGGAGAATTTTGATGAAAAAATATAAAGTATGTCAAAGTTGTGGAATGCCTCTTTCGAAAGATGAATTAGGTGGAGGTACAGAAAGTAATGGGAGTAAAAGTGTTAAATATTGTAGTCATTGTTATATGGATGGTAAGTTTGTTCAAGATATTACAACAATACAAATGCAACAATTTGTACAAGAACATTTAATAAAAAATATAAAAACCCCTAAATTTCTTGCTAAGTTTCTTGTAAGAAATATTCCTAAATTAGATCGTTGGAAATAGTTTATTGGTTATATAATGTTATCATGCGTTATTTAGAACCTAGTAAATTTATTTAAAAGTTTACATTTTAACATTTTTTTCGAAATCCAACGTATAATGCTATGAGCATTCACAACATAGTTTAGGTCATTAAAAGAAAAACCACAGCAATTGCTGTGGTTTTTCTTTTTGAAACTGTGAAATCATAAGTTAAAAATAAGCTTAGTTCTCATAATCAGCTGTAGAGAGATAAAAATTTCGTTTTGGGGGGAACTTCAAAATCTTAGGTTGATGGCAATGTGGCGAGACCCCTTATTCAACATAAATATGACAATGACATAGCTAGTTTTTATACAAATACATAATCCAGATATAACATGTTATACTCAAAAAGAAATAAGCAATCCTACTTATTTTTAAGGCAAGTAAGTAGA
>NZ_JBMOWC010000123.1:0-2162 GCF_049310765.1 Bacillus sp. PSXD-155
AAATAGCTCTTAATATGCTTGTAAGGGATTATTTTAAATTCAGCCCTTATCGTATTACCCTATTGAATAAAACCTCTTATAAAGGAATCTGGAAGGTCATTTTTAAGTTTTAAAAATTAATTTTTAAATTTTATGTAAATAAAAGGAAAAAATATCCGTTTTATAGAGCCTTTTTCCTTTTGGTATTTTAACTTAATGTAATTTGTATTGTCCTGATAATTGTTCTTCCGCCATTCGAACTAAGCGCTTTGTAATTTCTCCACCGACAGATCCATTTGCACGTGATGATGTATCAGGTCCAAGTGTGACTCCTAATTCACGGGCAATTTCATACTTCATTTGTTCAATAGCACTTGCTGCAGCAGAAATAAGAATTTCATTTGTATTACCTTCGCGTCTTTGAATATTCATAATCGCACCTCCACTATATTTGTATATAACATGTGCTTAATTATGATATTTATACGTAAGTAAACTATTTTCTCCTATTATTTTTATGAGAACTCTTTTTCGTTCTCTCTTTACCATATTCCACTAACTGCATTTGAACACATCTGAATCTTGAATTCCTAACACATTCATTTCTTCTCTAAATGAGCGCCAGGACTCTATCTTTATTGATTTTTCTTGCTCATTTCTTAATGTGTAGATTCTTGAGTATTCTATAATTAACCCTCCTCAAATGTTAAATAATCTACATTGCACTTCAGTATAACAATAAAACCGCCTGTGAGGACGGTTTCTCTTTGCGTTATTTTTTTATGGCTCTACGTTCTCTTAATTTCTCTTTAATATATTTTATGTTACGTATGCCTAGACGGATTGAAGCGAAGAAAAGGTAAATCATTATAACGATGTAGATTACTAACCAACTCGTATAAATAAATGTACCTTGAAATCCATTTTCGGTAAGCCAGTTAGTCACCCACATTCCACCAAAGTAAGCCGGGATAGTTAGTAAGCTTACATCTTTAGGATCTGTCGCAAGATAAATCATTAAAAACAAAAAAGCAAGTGCTCCTATGGGGTACAGCCGAGATACGTGTAAAAATAGGTCATAGGCTTACTTTTATTTCCAACTATGACCTATTGAGCTTATATAGGGATCGTTTCTTCTATTGGTTGAGGAACTTTCTTTAAATCAATTACATAATCCCCAAAGCGTTTTATATGTCTAGTCATATAAGGACTTAGCGTTTCTAAATCTTGGCGTGCAAAGCGATAACCTTCTTTTTTTAGTTGCCATAAAATCATAGTGATATCCACTACATTTTGAAAAATTACGGAATTGGTGATTAAATCGTTGTATTTAATACGTTTTTCCTGTTCAATTGGATCGTTTTCCGTAATAATACCATCGCCACCAAAAAACAACCATTTTGAAAAACCATTATAGGCTTCTACTTTATTCGTACTAGCTGTAATTTGTTCACGTAATTTCATATCTGAAATATATTGAAGAAGAAAGATTGTTCGAATCACTCTTCCAAGCTCTCGAAATGCTTGATATAATCGATTTTTCTTACTGTTACTACTTAATTTTCTAAGAAGCGTCGAAGGTAAAATTTTTCCCTTTTTAATTGAAACAACCACTTGGAATAAGTCTTTCCAATGTGTTTCAATCACTCTCCAATCAATTACATCTTTAAATAAAGGGTCTATATGTTTGTAGTTTGTATGCTTATCTGGACGGAAAAATTTTAAATCTTTCCAATTGCGAATTCTAGGCATAAGATGAATTCCTAATAGATAGGATAAGGCAAATACAGGTGTCGATTGTCCTTGTGTATCCGCATGAAGAGTATCGGGTTGAATATCAGATTTATTTTTTAATAGCCCATCAATAATATATACCGCTTCCCAAACACCACAGGGGATAAAATGACTAAAAAGGGCGATATAATTATCCGCAACATGATGATAGGCAAGTCCTCCATATCCGCCATAACGGATGTGGTATTCTGATACTAAATTTTCTATATACATATCATGTTTCGTTCCATCAGCTGAAGCTACTTTTCCCGTTCCCCATAGTTTTGGTAGACTAAATGTATTATATTGATTTAAAACATCCTGAAGTGCCGTATTTAATTTCGGAATATGAATATGTCTACGATTCACAAAAGAAAGCATGTGAGCCGTCATCGTATTACGCATATGTT
>NZ_JBMOWC010000124.1:0-1871 GCF_049310765.1 Bacillus sp. PSXD-155
AATATAGGATAATTATAATCAGTAAAAGTAGAATCTTCATAAGGATCCGCTTTTACTGATTGTAATTGATTCGCACTATCTAGTAAAAATCCTATTTTCACCAAGTTAATATTTTCGAGTATCCTCAAAACGAAAGAACAAACCATAATCTTTATAGGGAGATAAAAAGCTTTTTATTTTTTGACTAATATCTTCTAAATTTCCATATATATTATCTGCGGCTAACTTAATTTCCTCATTAAAATTATACAGCTGTTCATCTACATAATCGAATCCCTCACAGCAATTATTATGTATCAAATCAGATATAAATGGTTGTATTTTCAATACATTTTCTTCATTTATCATAAATTCCTTCCATAACAGTCCCAGTATAATTTTTACGGGTGATTTTTTATCATACGTTCCTTTTATGTTTTTTAATTTAGATACAATATTAACTAACTTATCATTACTGGATAAAGCGACTTCTATAATTTCAATAGAAGGACTATCTAATGTTTCAATTGTATGATCAGCCCACTTGATTACTTCGGTTTTTGAAAATAAACCAATTTGTAACCCTATCCTCAAAACCTCAGCTATTACTTTTATATTAGCCATATATATAACTCCTTAGAATTTTTGATAATTATATACCACATTAACCTAAACCTCAAAAAGGGTATTGATATTTGGATTAAAACCAAAAACTAAGATAGAATTTCACCTGAAGAATAAATTATACTTTAAGTTGAATAAGGGGAATATTTGTTAAATAAAATAGTGTAATTTATAATTTCAGGGGCAGGTAATAAGGGAGCGAAGTTGGGATATCTAGTAGAGGAGGGTGTTATATGTATAACTGTAATCAATGTGGTACAGAAATGATTATGCAATTACAAGACAGATATAGAGAATTTTGCCCAAGATGTGAAGGTCTTAAACCAAGTAGCTTAGTATACTATAATTTATATGAATTACTAGATTATATGGAAGCAAACAATTATATGAATAAAGAAAATATGCTAAACAACTTTCTAAAGTGGGAGTTTGAGTTAACGAAGGGAAATATGTTTAAATTATATTTAGACTTAGATAGATATGATCAACCTGATGATGAGGGCCTTATAAAGCAATTAGAAGTTTATATGAAGGGGATTCGATTGAAATTAAATGTTAAATATGAGGATGACTATATCTGGATTAGGGTTAATTAGAAGTGATTCTATATGTGATGAGTATTATATAAAAAAATAGTAAGGGATAGAGAGGAGATTAATAGTAATGCAAGATTTACAAGAAGCAGTAATAAAATTTCGAGATGAGAGAAATTGGGAGCAGTTTCATAATGCTAAGGATTTAGCCATTTCATTAAACCTAGAAGCATCAGAATTGCTTGAAGTCTTTCAATGGAAGTCAAGTGAAGAAGCGACAGAAACAAAAATGCTAGAAATGAAGGAAGAAATAGCGGATGTAATGATTTATTTGCTTATGTTAAGTGATAAATTAAATATTGATTTAGAAGAGGCAGTTCATGCTAAATTACGCAAGAATGCAGAGAAATATCCAGTAGAAAAGGCGTTTGGATCTAATAAAAAATATGATGAACTATAGAAATGAAAAATAAAAATTGGGGCTGGATGATTATATACATAACTCAATCTCAATCGATTAGGTTTTTCACCTGATAATGGAATTTATAACATTAACACTCATTCTATTTAAGTGGTTGGATATACTGCGAAATTAAGGGATAGAAAAATAATCGATGTGATAAAAAAAGAAACGTTTTTGTTATATATATAAATTTAAAGGAATAATGTTGGTATAGCCCTATCTTGAATTTTTATTATATATAAAAAAACTTGATATTTTAAAGTTTTTAAAGA
>NZ_JBMOWC010000126.1:0-1567 GCF_049310765.1 Bacillus sp. PSXD-155
ACCTCAAGGCGTTCAAGGTAACACGGGTGCTACTGGCGCTACTGGACCTCAAGGTAACACGGGTGCTACTGGTGCTACCGGCGCTACTGGACCTCAAGGTGCTCAAGGTAACACTGGTGCTACTGGACCTCAAGGCGTTCAAGGTAACACAGGTGCTACTGGTGCTACCGGCGCTACTGGACCTCAAGGCGTTCAAGGTAACACTGGTGCTACTGGTGCTACCGGCGCTACTGGACCTCAAGGCGTTCAAGGTAACACAGGTGCTACTGGTGCTACCGGCGCTACTGGACCTCAAGGCGTTCAAGGTAACACAGGTGCTACTGGTGCTACCGGCGCTACTGGTATAGGAGTTACTGGACCTACTGGACCTTCTGGTGGACCTACCGGACCTACTGGGCCAACTGGACCTAGCTTCCCTATAGCAACAATTGTTGTAACAAACAATATTCAGCAAACAGTACTGCAATTTAATAACTTTATTTTTAGTACTGCAATTAACGTAAACAATATTATCTTCAACGGCACAGATACAGTTACTGTTATTAACGGTGGTATTTATGTAATTAGCGTATCCATTTCTACAACTGCGCCAGGATGCGCTCCACTCGGAGTAGGAATTTCAATTAATGGAGCAGTCGCAACTGATAATTTCTCTTCAAATTTAATAGGCGACTCACTTTCATTTACTACAATCGAAACATTAGCAGCTGGTGCAAGAATTTCTGTTCAATCTACTCTTAATGAGATTACGATCCCTGCGACAGGAAATACTAACATCCGCCTTACTGTATTTAGAATCGCTTAAATTTCATCATAGATTGTTTATGACAAATAAAAAAAGAGCGAGGAAACTGAAGTGACCCCTAAAAGTTAGACACGGTTATTTCATTAGGCAGCTTGATAAAAGTGAGTCCGGTATTGTACTGGGCTCATTTTTAATTTTGCCTTAATCCGTTTCGTATTATAATAATCTATATATTTTTCTAATTCTATTTTAAAGTGCTCTACATTTTCAAATTCTTTTATGTAGAGGAACTCCGACTTCATAATCCCAAAGAAATTTTCTATTACTGCGTTGTCGTAACAGTTGCCTTTTCGAGACATACTCTGGACGATAGCTCTTGATTCAAGTGTCCGGACGTACTGTCTCATTTGATAATGCCATCCTTGATCCGAATGCATCAGTAGCTGGTGGGTTTCAGGTAAACGTTCCAATGCTTTCTCTAACATGCCTGAAACAAGCGAATACGTCGGTCTAGAACCAATTGTATAGGTAATAATTTCACCATTATACAAATCTAATACAGGTGATACATACAGTTTTTCTCCAAACAATTTAAACTCTGTGATGTCTGTTACCCACTTTTGATTCGGTGCATCTGTATGAAAATTACGCTCTAAAATATTAGGTGCAATTCTACCGACTTTTCCTTTATAGGATTTATATTTCTTCATACGCACAACACACTTTAACCCAAGCTCTTTCATAATGCGCTGAACCTTCTTGTGGTTCACTTTCTGGCCACGATTCGTTAATTCATCACGAATGCGACGGTAACCATAACGA
>NZ_JBMOWC010000127.1:0-1295 GCF_049310765.1 Bacillus sp. PSXD-155
CGGTAGCACCAGTAGCACCTGTGTTACCTTGAGCACCTTGGCACCTTGAGGTCCAGTAGCGCCGGTAGCACCAGTAGCACCTGTGTTACCTTGAGCACCTTGAGGTCCAGTAGCGCCGGTAGCACCAGTAGCACCTGTGTTACCTTGAGCACCTTGAGGTCCAGTAGCGCCGGTAGCACCAGTAGCACCCGTGTTACCTTGAACGCCTTGAGGTCCAGTGGCACCGGTAGCACCTGTGTTACCTTGAACGCCTTGAGGTCCAGTAGCGCCGGTAGCACCAGTAGCACCTGTGTTACCTTGAACGCCTTGAGGTCCAGTAGCGCCGGTAGCACCAGTAGCACCTGTGTTGCCTTGAACACCTTGAGGTCCAGTAGCGCCGGTAGCACCTGTGTTACCTTGAACGCCTTGAGGTCCAGTGGCACCAGTGGCACCAGTAGCACCAGTGTTACCTTGAGCACCTTGAGGTCCAGTGGCACCAGTAGCACCTGTGTTACCTTGAGGTCCCTGAGGTCCAGTAGGTCCAGGAGGCCCGCCAGAAGGTCCGGTAGGTCCGGTAACTCCTATACCAGTAGCGCCAGTGGCACCGGTAGCACCGGTAGCACCTGTGTTACCTTGAACACCTTGAGGTCCAGTGGCACCGGTAGCACCTGTGTTACCTTGAACGCCTTGAGGTCCAGTGGTACCGGTAGCGCCTGTGTTGCCTTGAACACCTTGAGGTCCAGTAGCGCCGGTAGCACCAGTAGCACCTGTGTTACCTTGAGCACCTTGAGGTCCAGTAGCGCCGGTAGCACCAGTAGCACCTGTGTTACCTTGAGCACCTTGAGGTCCAGTGGTACCGGTAGCGCCTGTGTTGCCTTGAACGCCTTGAGGTCCAGTAGCACCAGTAGCACCTGTGTTACCTTGAACACCCTGAGGTCCAGTAGCGCCGGTAGCACCAGTGTTACCTTGAACGCCTTGAGGTCCAGTAGCGCCGGTAGCACCAGTGTTACCTTGAACACCTTGAGGTCCAGTAGCGCCGGTAGCACCAGTAGCACCAGTGTTACCTTGAGGTCCCTGAGGTCCAGTAGGTCCGGTAGGTCCGGTAACTCCTATACCAGTAGCGCCAGTGGCACCGGTAGCACCTGTGTTACCTTGAATACCTTGAGGTCCAGTAGCACCAGTAGCACCTGTGTTACCTTGAGCACCTTGAGGTCCAGTGGCACCGGTAGCGCCAGTAGCACCCGTGTTACCTTGAGGTCCAGTGGCACCGGTAGCGCCAGTAGCGCCCGTGTTACCTTGAGGTCCGGTAGCGCCAG